>NZ_CP028923.1:4575000-4661901 GCF_005166025.1 Mangrovivirga cuniculi | reverse complement strand
ATATGCAGGTAGTTAACATTACTGAGGCCAGTAACTTTTTCCATGCTTTAAGAAGACAACTTGCATGGCAATTTAGAAAGCCTTTAATAGTGATGTCTCCTAAATCATTGTTGAGAAGTCCTAAAGCTGTATCTCCTAAAGAAGAATTTACTTCAGGACGATTCAGGGAAGTACTTGATGATAAGGAGGTAGATCCAAAGAAAGTAAGAAAGGTTGTTTTATGTACAGGTAAACTTTATTATGACCTGACAGAGGCCAGAAAAGAGAATAAATCTGATGATGTAGCACTTATCAGAGTGGAACAGCTTTATCCGTTCCCGGAAGCTCAGGTAAATAATCTGATCGAGAAAAAATATACCAAAGCGAAGGAGTTTGCGTGGGCTCAGGAAGAACCTGCGAACATGGGTTACTATAGCTTTTTATTTATGAATTGGGGTAAGGCAAAAGACTTTACGTTGATTTCAAGAAAGCCAAGTGCTTCTCCTGCTACTGGATATCCAAAAGTTCACAAGGAAGAGCAAGACCGAATTATTGAAGCTGTTTTTAAATAAAAAAGAAAATAAACTATAGATCTATGAGTCTGGAAATGAAAATTCCTGCCGTTGGTGAATCAATTAATGAAGTAACTATCGGCAACTGGTTAAAGCAGGACGGCGACCATGTAGAAATGGATGAGCCGATCTGTGAAATTGAATCAGACAAAGCAACATTTGAAGTGACTGCTGAGGCAGAAGGAACGTTGAAGATCAAGGCTGAAGAAGGAGATACATTAAATATAGGTGATGTGCTGTGCGAAATTGAAGAAGGTGAAGGGGGTGGATCATCCGATAATGATTCTGATTCCTCTGAAAGCTCTTCAGAAGACAGCAAGTCAGAGAAGAAAGATTCTGAGGACAAGTCTGATAAAGAAGATAAAGAAAAATCATCTGGTTCCAAGTCAAGGAGAAGTAGTGGAAATGAATGTTCCAACTGTTGGCGAATCGATCACTGAAGTGACTTTGGGTTCATGGTTGAAGTCAGATGGTGATTTCGTTGAAATGGATGAAGAGATCGCGGAGATCGAATCTGATAAAGCTACTTTCGAATTAACAGCTGAAGCACAGGGAATCCTGAGAATTGAAGCACAGGAAGGGGATACTCTTGAGATTGGTGATTTGATTTGTAAGATCGAAGTTACCGAAGGAGGTGAGTCATCTGATTCAGACGATTCTGACAGTTCATCTTCTGAAAAGAGTGGATCTTCAGATAAAAAAGAGTCTGAATCTGAGGATGGATATGCTAAAGGTCATCCATCACCAGCTGCAGCTAAAATTCTCGCTGAAAAAGGCATCAGTCCTGAGGAAGTTAAGGAACAGGTCCTGGTGGAAGAATCACCAAAGAGGATGCTCAGAATGCTAAGAAGTCGGAAGGCAAAAAGGAGTCTTCATCTAAAAAAGAAGAATCCAAAGCACCTGCTTCAGCATCTAAAGGAGAAAGAAATGCTGAGAGAAAGCGCATGAGCAGTATGCGTAAGACAATTGCCAAGCGTTTAGTTTCTGTGAAGAATGAAACTGCTATGCTCACTACATTTAACGAAGTGAACATGCAGCCAATCATGGATCTCAGAAAGAAATACAAGAAAAATTCAAAGAAAAGAATGGCGTTGGATTAGGATTCATGTCTTTCTTCACTAAGGCTGTTTGCCAGGCATTGCTTGAGTGGCCGGCAGTTAATGCACAGATTGATGGTGATGAGATGATCTATCACGATTACTGTGATGTTTCAATTGCAGTATCAACACCAAAAGGACTTGTAGTTCCTGTGATAAGAAATGCTGAGCAGCTTGGGTTTGCTGATATTGAATCTGAAATTATCAGGTTAGCAACAAAAGCGCGTGATGGTAAGCTTTCGATGGATGAAATGCAGGGCGGAACATTTACAATTACCAACGGAGGAATCTTTGGTTCAATGATGAGTACTCCAATCATTAATGCTCCTCAGTCAGCTATTCTCGGTATGCACAATATCGTAGAAAGGGCAATGGTTGAAAACGGAGAGGTAGTTGTAAGACCAATGATGTATGTAGCATTATCATATGATCACAGGGTGATCGATGGTAAGGAATCTGTAAGTTTCCTTGTACGAGTTAAGGAACTTCTTGAAGATCCTGCAAGATTGATGCTTGGTATCTAATTTTTTTCATTAAGAAAAACAATATTTAAAATGGAATATGATGTAATCGTAGTTGGTTCAGGTCCCGGTGGTTATGTGGGGCAATTAGATGCGCACAATTGGGAATGAAGACCGCTATCGTTGAGAAATATAATAGCCTTGGAGGTACATGTCTTAATGTAGGTTGTATCCCTTCCAAAGCACTTTTAGACTCATCAGAGCATTATCACAATGCTGATACAACTTTTAAAGATCACGGTATTAAATTATCAAATCTAAAGCCTGATCTGAAGCAGATGATCAAAAGGAAGGATGATGTGGTATCACAGACAGTTGGTGGTATCGATTATCTGATGAAGAAAATAAAATTGATGTACATACCGGTCTTGGGTCATTCGTTGATAAAAACACGATCAAAGTAGCTCCTGAGAAAGGAGATGCAAAGGAGATCAAGGGTAAGAATATTATTATCGCAACCGGTTCCAAACCAAGTACTCTTCCATTTATCAAACTTGATAAAGAAAGAGTAATTACCAGCACTGAAGCGTTAAAGATGAAGGAGATTCCAAAGAATCTTGTGATTATCGGTGGTGGAGTTATTGGGTTGGAGTTAGGGTCAGTCTATGCACGTCTTGGTGCAAAAGTTCAGGTAGTAGAATACATGGACAGCATCATTCCTACAATGGATAAAACGATGGGTAAAGAACTTCAGAAGTCTCTGAAGAAATTAGGCTTTGAATTCTTCCTTAAGCATAAGGTAACTGAAGTAGAAAATACAGGTAAGGAAGTGAAAATAGTCGCTGAATCACCTAAAGGAGAGAATGTAGAGCTGAAAGGTGATTATTGCCTTGTGTCAATTGGTCGTCATGCTTACACAGAAGGTCTTGGTCTGGATAAAGTGGGCATAAAAACTGACGATAGAGGTAGAGTTGAAGTTGATAAGAATTTGAAAACCGGCGTTGGTAATATTTATGCCATCGGGATGTTGTCAAGGGAGCAATGCTGGCTCATAAGGCGGAAGAAGAAGGTACTTTTGTAGCGGAAGTAATTGCAGGGCAAAAGCCACATATTAATTATAATCTCATACCGGGAGTTGTATATACCTGGCCTGAAGTTGCTTCTGTCGGTAAGACAGAACAACAATTAAAAGAAGACAAAAGTACCTGTAAAAACTGGTAACTTTCCTTTTAAAGCGTTAGGTAGAGCACGTGCAAGTATGGACATCGATGGTGTAGTTAAAGTTCTTGCTCATAAAGAAACGGATGAAATACTCGGCGTACATATTATCGGCGCAAGAGCAGCGGATATGATCGCTGCAGGAGTTACTGCTATGGAATATCGCGCTTCGGCTGAAGATGTTGCAAGAATGTCTCATGCTCACCCGACTTATATGGAAGCATTTAAAGAGGCTTGTCTGGCTGCTACCGAAAACAGACCAATACATATTTAAGAATACAATACACTGTTTATAATTGAGCCGGTGCTAAATGCACCGGCTTTTTTAGTTTTCTAAAGTGGTTTGCAGGAAATGAAGGGCAATGTCTTCATGCAAATTTTTAGGCGATTTTTTGTTGAAATTTTAATGCTTCTGTTCGGGTTGCTTTTGATTAAATACTATACTTTTGAGGTCCTGATTTAAAGTAAAATTAAATATATGAGTGTTGAAAGGCATGTTCTGAAAATAGCTTCAGAATTAAATTTACCAATAAAAGGAGTTACAGCGACTGTTGAACTTTTGGAGGAAGGAGCTACGATTCTTTCATTTCAAGATATAGAAAAGAGAGAACCGGTAGCCTTGATGAGGTGAATATTTCTTCGATCAGCGACCGACTAACTCAGTTAAAAGAACTGGATAAAAGAAGGGAGACTGTATTAAAATCAATCGACGACCAGGGCAAGCTTACCCCGGAACTCAAAAAAGCGATTGAAGAAGCTGAAACGTTGTCTAAACTGGAGGACCTATATCTTCCATACAAGCCAAAAAGGAGAACAAAGGGTACAATAGCCAAGGAAAAAGGTCTGGAGCCACTTGCGAAAAAGTTATTTACCCAGGAATCTTTCGATGTGACCACTGAGGCAGAAAAGTATCTTTCAGATGAGAAAGACAAAGAGGTCAAAAGTGTTGAAGAAGCCTTACAAGGAGCTCGTGACATTATTGCAGAATGGGTAAATGAAAATGCTGATGTTCGTGAAGCTCTAAGGACAATGTTCAGGAATAAGGCGATCATCAAATCAAAAGTGATTACCGGTAAAGAAGAAGAAGCAGCCAAATATAAAGATTATTTTGAGTGGGAAGAGCCCCTTTCAAAAGCACCATCTCACAGGATTCTGGCAATGAGAAGAGGTGAAAAAGAACTTTTTCTCATGCTTGATATATCCGTAGATAAGGATGAAGCCATCAGTCTCGTGAGTAAAATGATTCTTGAAGGTAATTCGGAAGCAGCAAAAGAGGTTGAAAAAGCGATTGAAGATTCTTACAAAAGACTTTTAAAACCTGCTATCGAGACTGAGATGAGGATGGAGTCTAAGAAAAGAAGTGATGAAGAGGCAATTAAAGTTTTTGCTGAAAACCTGAAGGAACTACTACTTGCCTCTCCGCTAGGTGAAAAAGCAGTTTTAGCTATTGATCCGGGATTCAGAACAGGATGTAAAGTAGTCGCACTAGATAAACAAGGTAAGCTTCTTGAGAACACGACTATATTCCCGAATGAGCCTCAAAAAAAGATCACTGAATCAGAAGCGGTGGTTATGGCTTTAATTCAAAAATACAATCTGGAAGCCATTGCAATAGGTAATGGTACAGCCGGAGAGAAACTGAAGCTTTTTGTAAAAACATCAAGTTTCCTTTTGAGGTCCCCGTCATTTCAGTAAATGAAAGTGGGGCTTCAATATATTCAGCAAGTGATGTGGCCAGGGAAGAATTTCCTGATCAGGATCTGACAGTAAGAGGAGCAGTATCAATCGGTAGAAGATTGAAAGATCCGTTAGCTGAGCTTGTAAAAATCGATGCTAAATCAATCGGAGTAGGACAGTATCAACATGATGTAGATCAATCTTCACTTAAAAAAGGGCTTGATACAGTAGTAGAAAGTTGTGTGAATGCCGTAGGAGTGGAAGTTAATTTAGCTTCTAAGCAATTGCTTACCTATGTTTCAGGATTAGGTCCTACACTTGCGAAGAATATAGTTGAATACAGAAACGAAAATGGGGCTTTTAATGGACGCGAAGACCTTAAGAAGGTCAAGCTGATGGGCGATAAAGCATTTGAACAAGCGGCAGGTTTCTTAAGAGTCAGAAATAGTAAGCATCCTCTCGACTCAAGTTCTGTACACCCGGAAAGTTATCCGATCGTAGAGAAAATGGCTGAAGATCTTGGAGCTTCTGTTGAAGACTTAATTAAAGATAAGTCGCTTAGAGCTAAGATCGATCTTAAAAATATGTTACCGAAGAAGTAGGTCTGCCAACCTTAAATGATATAATGAAAGAACTTGATAAGCCGGGAAGAGATCCTCGGGCTGAATTCGAGATCTTTAGTTTTGATGAAGGAGTGAATAAGGTAGAAGACCTTAAGCCTGGCATGGTGCTTCCGGGTATCGTTACAAATGTTACCAAATTCGGAGCCTTTGTTGATGTAGGTGTTCATCAGGATGGGCTGGTTCATATTTCTGAACTGAGCAATGAATTTGTTAGTGATCCTGCGGAAGTGGTGAAAGTTTCGCAAAAGGTTGAGGTAAGAGTAGTGGAAGTTGATTTTAACAGGAACAGGATATCTCTATCTATGAAAGATGAAAATACAAAACCTGTAAGAAGAAAAGTGCAAAGAAAAAGGAAGAATCCGAGGGTGATATGGCTTCTAAACTGAAAAAACTTAAAGGCCTCTGGAATAACTAAATAAAAAAACCCGGTAGAATAAATCTATCGGGTTTTTAACCTATAAACCAATTAATTCTAATTTATGCAGCGTGCATTGATTTGAATTTTAAACAGTATTTCATGTGCTTTTTCTGAATAAGTAATAATTCACTTAGATCAAGACTGAATTCCTTATTGTAAAGTCTGTAGATCAGTTGCCATTCTTCCTGGGCCATAAAGCCGTCACTATTGGCAATTGTTGCCATCCAGGCAACTGCCTCGATCTGAAACTTTTTAGATCTGGTTTTAAGATCCTTGATACATTCATTCATAACCTCGTCCTCTTCTCTGGACATAAGCAAAGGTAAAGTTGATTCTACTTCGTCTTCAGAAATTTCCTCATGCTCACACATTGCTTTAAAGAATATTTTTCATTCTCACTTATTCTTCCATCTGCTGAGGCTGTCAGATAATAAAGTTTAATAAGAATTGAATTTTCGCTCCTGGTGTTCATAGTGGTAATATGATTGGGTTACTAAATTTAAAAAGTATCTTTAAAAAAGTAAATATTGTGTTTGTTTACTTTTAAATACCTCAGAAGACAATCTTGTAACCGATAAATCCTATTAATTATAGGAATACAAAAAAAACGGGGATTAACTCCCCGTTTTTATCGATAAATATTTTAGTTTTTTTAAAAAGCTGATGCTAAACCACCAAATATTGCGATTACAAACATTAAAGCATAAAAACCCAGGAATATAATAGCAATGATTCCATAAAATTTAAATAACCTTTTTAGGTTTTTAAGTCCATTTTCAAAATCGGTGTTCACTCCAGCTTCTATTCCAGCTTTTGTTTTAGATCCAAAAGTGAATAGGAAATACGAAGGAATAAAACTGATAATAGCGAAAATGACATAAAAGACAATAAAAAATCCAGCTCCCATAAAACCCGGAAGTTGAGTGTCTGCGCCACCCATACTTGCTAGTGTTCCCATAGTGCCACCATAAAGATTCCCATAATGAGGGTAAGACCAGAACCAATAAAACCTAATATTCCAAGAAATCTAGCCCATTTAGAAGCTTCAGTTAAATTAGCCTTTACCATAGAATTCAAAGCCAAAGCTTCTCCACTGTTTTGATCGAGTATACTGTTCATATTTAATAGTTAGTTTTAAAAATATTGACAAGTATAAGGATGATCGAAAGTATAAGTCAATAAATTACGTAAAATTATTAATAATATTTTAAGATTTATACTCCACTTTTTTTTATTCACAGTTGGTTGTTCTAATTTTGTGCAATTTATGTTTTCCATCTAACAAATATAAAAATGCCAAAAATCCCGGTATTAAATCCGTCTTAATTATTGGAAGTGGCCCGATCGTTATTGGTCAGGCGTGTGAGTTTGATTATTCTGGTTCTCAAGCCTCAAGATCATTGAGAGAAGAAGGAATTGAAGTGACCCTGATAAATTCCAATCCAGCAACGATCATGACTGACCCTGTTACTGCAGATAACGTGTATTTGCGGCCACTGGAAAAAAAGTCAATAATAGAAATTCTTGAAAACCACAAGATTGATGCTGTACTGCCGACAATGGGAGGTCAGACAGCACTTAACCTTGCCGAAGATTGTGAAAAAGCAGGTATCTGGGAAAAATATGGCGTAAAAGTCATTGGAGTAGACTTCGGGGCAATTGCTACAACTGAAGACAGAGAAGCCTTCAGACTAAAAATGACCGAAATGGGCATTCATGTCTGCCAGGGAGAAACAGCCACCAGTTTTCTTGAAGGAAAAGAAATTGCTCAGGAAATAGGTTTTCCACTTGTTATCCGTCCTTCCTACACTTTGGGAGGTTCCGGAGGAGGTTTTGTTCACTCTGCAGAGGAATTTGACAAGGCTCTGACCCACGGTCTTCATTCTTCACCAATCCATGAGGTGCTTATCGAAAAAAGTATTCTGGGCTGGAAAGAGTTTGAGGTTGAGCTCCTGAGAGATAGTATTGGTAATGTGATTATAATCTGTTCTATCGAGAACTTCGATCCGATGGGTATCCATACAGGTGATTCGATCACTGTTGCTCCTGCTCAGACGCTGCCAGATTCTGTTTATCAGAGAATGCGAGATATGGCCATCCGTATGATGAATGGAATTGGTGATTTTGCCGGAGGTTGTAACGTTCAGTTTGCGGTTAATCCGGAAGACGATGATATCGTTGCAATTGAGATCAACCCAAGAGTTTCAAGATCATCTGCATTAGCATCGAAAGCAACAGGTTATCCAATCGCAAAAGTTGCTGCTAAGCTTGCGATAGGTTATACGCTTGATGAGCTTGAAAACCAGATTACTAAACAACAAGCGCATACTTTGAGCCTGCTCTTGATTATGTGATTGTAAAGATTCCTAGATGGAACTTTGACAAATTTGAAGGTTCGGACAGACGCCTGGGTCTTCAGATGAAGTCGGTAGGAGAAGTAATGGGTATAGGAAGAAATTTCCAGGAAGCCTTACAAAAAGCCTGTCAGTCATTGGAGATCAGGAGAAATGGTCTTGGAGCGATGGCAGAGAGCTTAAGAAAGAACTCTATTAGAAAGCTTAAAAACTCCTAGCTGGAACAGGCTGTTCCACATTTATGATGCTTTTAAACTGGGAGTGTCTTTTGATACGATATTTAAATTTACCAAATAGATCCTTCCTGCAGCTGAAAATTTTTAGAGAGAGCTGCTTCCGAGAGCTCTGATGATGACTGCCAAGAAAAAGGGATATGCTGACAGACAGATAGCTCTGGATGTCTTGCGAAGTTTTTTTAAGCTCCAACGGGAAGCCAAGAAAAACGAGATGCAGCCCTTGGTTGCCAAAGAAATGGAGGAATTTAATGTGATAATTGAAAGATGCTTCACAAGGACGAACAGAATAGAAACATCTTTTACAGGTTGTTGTCGCATGTATTCGTAGGCGCGGTGGGGTTGTGGCCGCACAGATACAGGATATTCATAGATTGCAGACCGCTCAATGAAGGGCTGGGGTGCGATCGAAGCAGAGGCTGATGCAATTTGTGACGGTGAAAATGTATATATAATCGGAATTATGCAGCATATTGAGCCTGCAGGAATTCATTCCGGAGACTCTTATGCAGTTCTGCCACCTTACAATCTCGGCGACCTGATTATAGAACAGATTGAACAGCACACGGAAACAATAGCTAAGGCATTGAAAACAAAAGGACTGATTAATATTCAGTATGCTAAAGATGACACCGTATATGTTATCGAGGCAAACCCAAGAGCATCGCGTACAGTGCCATTTATCTGTAAGGCATACAATGAGCCTTATGTAAATTATGCTACCAAGGTAATGCTGGGAGAAAAGAAAGTAACTGACTTTGATTTTAATCCGACTAAGAAAGGTTACGCTATAAAAGTTCCGGTGTTCTCATTCGAGAAATTCCCTAATGTTAATAAGGAATTAGGACCGGAAATGAAATCTACGGGAGAAGCGATCTATTTTATAGATAATCTTCAAGACGATTATTTCTTAAAAATTTACAGAGAACGAAACTATACTTAAGTAAATAGTTAAACTAATATGGGAATTGTTTTTAAATTTTTACTGATAGCTTTTGTAGTATATTATATCTTATCGAAGCTATTTGGATTCTTTTAGAGTTTTAATAGGAAGGGCTGCAACTCAATACAAAAATCAGCAGCAGCGAGGTTACAGTAACGCAAATCGTCAGCGAAGAGATGGCGAATTAAATGTGGATTATGTACCGTTAAAGAAAAACCTAAAAGAAAGAGTACTGGTTCCGCACATGGAGAGTACATTGATTTTGAAGAAGTAAAGTAAAATTACTTTAAATACATGGATTTAAAGGCCAATAGTGTATGCTATTGGCCTTTTTTTTTTTAATAACCCTCAATTATTAAAAAATTCAAACGTTTGAAATGGCTTGAAAAGTGTTTTTTTATATATTTGCATCCATTAGACAATAAAACCCAAACTCTTCATGTCTCTACAAAAAATACAGGACCTGTTAGGTTCAGACGCTGAAAAGTTATTATCTCATAAATGTGAGACAATAGACAAATCATCATTGCATTTACCTGGTCCCGACTTTATTGACAGGATCTTTGCTCAGTCAGATCGATCGGCCCAGGTATTGAATAGCCTGGCATCTATTTATAATTCGGGAAGATTAGCCGGAACTGGTTATGTTTCAATATTGCCGGTTGACCAGGGAATAGAACATACTGCAGGAGCTTCATTTGCACCTAATCCAATCTACTTTGATCCGGAAAATATAATCAAACTAGCCATAGAAGGGGGTTGTAATGCTGTTGCCACTACTTTTGGAGGGTTAGCTTTAATGAGTAGAAAATATGCTCATAAAATTCCATTTATCGTGAAGATCAATCATAACGAGTTACTGACCTATCCGAATACATTCGATCAGGTGATGTACGGGTCAGTTGATGAAGCGTGGAATCTTGGTGCTAAAGCTGTAGGAGCTACTATTTACTTTGGTAGTGAAGAATCAAACAGGCAAATTCAAGAGGTAGCTGCTGCATTCGAAAGAGCACATGAATTAGGAATGGCAACTATACTTTGGTGCTACACACGTAATAGCTCTTTTAAGAAAGACGGAACAGACTATCATGTTGCTGCTGACCTGACAGGGCAGGCTAATCACCTGGGAGTAACAATAAAAGCAGATATCATAAAGCAAAAACTACCGGAAACTAATGGTGGATTTAAAACTATAAATTTTGCGAAGACTCATGATAAGGTTTATTCAGAGCTGAGTAGTGAGCATCCAATTGACCTTACCAGATACCAGGTGGCAAATTGCTACATGGGAAGAATTGGATTAATTAATAGTGGGGGAGCTTCATCAGGAGCATCAGATCTTGCAGAGGCAGTAAAGACTGCTGTTATTAATAAAAGAGCAGGAGGAATGGGACTTATATCTGGTAGAAAAGCTTTCCAGAGGCCAATGAAGGAAGGCACTGAATTATTGCACCACATTCAAGATGTTTATCTGGCTCAGGATATAGAGCTGGCATAACAATGTCTATTTAGGTTATACAGAGGCTGTGCTGTGGTGGTACAGCCTTTTTTTATCTTCAATCTTATAAGTCCGGGCTTTTATATTCTGCAGAATTTTCGAATATTGCATTATTGATCAGCTGAAAAATAGTAATTTTACAGCCCAAAAATGAAACTCTATGGCTTGGTTTACAAGAAAAGATAAAGGAATAAGAACCCCGACCGAGGCTAAAAAAGAAGCCCCGGACGGAATTTGGTATAAAACTCCAAGTGGAAAAATTGTCCACATGAGAGAGTTGAAAAGTAATTCATATGTTTCGCCTGAGGATGGATACCATGTCAGGATCGGCTCAGAGGAATATTTCGAAATACTTTTTGATAACAATAAATTTACGGAATTGGACCCCGAAATGACTTCTGCGGATCCATTGGATTTCGTGGATACAAAAGCTTATCCATCAAGAATAAAACAATCACAGGCAAAGACTGATTTGAAGGATGCTGTAAGAACAGCTCATGGAAAAATCGATGGTCAGGACCTTTGTGTTGCTTGTATGGACTTCAATTTTATTGGAGGCTCAATGGGATCGGTAGTAGGTGAAAAGATTTCGCGGGCAATCGATTATTCATTGAAAAATAAGGTTCCGTTTCTGATGATCTCTAAATCTGGAGGAGCAAGAATGATGGAAGCCGGATTTTCCCTCATGCAAATGGGTAAAACATCAGCGAAATTAGCTTTGCTTGATAAAGCAGGAATTCCATTCATTTCTTTATTGACTGACCCTACAACTGGTGGTGTTACTGCTTCTTTTGCTATGCTTGGTGATTTTAATATTGCTGAGCCGGGTGCATTAATCGGTTTTGCAGGCCCGAGGGTTATTAGAGAAACGATCGGAAAGGATCTTCCTAAAGGATTTCAAAGTGCTGAGTTTGTTCTTGAGCATGGATTTTTGGATTTCATTGTTGACAGAAGGAATTTAAAAAGACGCCTGGTTACTTTACTCAAGATGCTCGGTGAAGAAAAAAAGGAAGAAAAAAAGGAGACTAAGAAGGTAGAAAAGAAAGCAAGTGCAAGCTGATTTTTCTGCAAAATTATTACTACACTTCGTCACGAAATTAGATTGACGAATTATAAATATAAAATTACCAACCGAAGGAGATTATCTTCTTCGGTTTTTTTATTTATTGAGCCTGAAGAAATAATGCACTAAGATCCATCTTTTTAATAAATCTGATCGCCTCCCTTCAAATTAAATTCAGATTTTGATCGAGTTGAGTGTTGTTTTGAATTGATATTCAAGCCCTTGAGATATCAAATTTGTTTTAAGTAGGTTAAGACAGTAATAGTAAAAAAGCCCCCTCGAGCGAGGGGGCTTTTTCGTTACCCGAAACGGGTTCCAAGAGCCAAAATAGTGTGTGGGTAATAAATAAGAGGGATATTAGTCTTAAAATTTTTGTTTAAACCTAACATCCTGTTTGGTTTTAGTTGAAAGATGACTGTCTCCGTTCGTAAACAGCACATCTATTGTTGATTGCTATGTTGCTAAAGTAATGTAAGAAATTTATTAAACCAAACACTTTTTCAAAAAAAATACTCTGTAAGCATACTTTTTACTCAGAAGATTATTCTGAATTGTCAATTGTTCAAAAAAATTGAATAAACAGTAGTTTTTTGTCATGATGGTTGACGAAATGATAAATTTCTTCGATGAATGTATGAATTGTTAAGATAAGTAAATTCGTGAATCTTAACCATTTATTTTACAAACAAGAAAGCTTATTTGTTTAAACATCATTTCACACTAATATTGTCCTATTATCCTAAAATCAATTTTCCTGAATAATTATGTAATGTTTTAACCCTATTGTTAATAAAATTTGTCTTCATATTCCGATTTCCTATAGGGTTCTGTTTTAATTTTACTTTCATGTTGCTAAGGAAAAAACCGGTATTATGCAATTACTATGTTACCTATAGATGTAATGCATCTTGTAGTTTTTGCGATATATGGGAAAAACCTTCTCCTTACATTTCATTAGAGGACGCAGAATCCAATTTTAAAGCGTTAAAAAAGCTGGGAGTTAGAGTAATCGATTTTACAGGCGGAGAACCTTTGCTTCATCGGGAGATTGGAGAACTTCTATCTCTGGCTAAGCATTATGGTTTTATAACTACTCTTACTACCAATGGGCTGCTTTATCCAAAAAAATATACGGAATTAAAAGGAGTAGTTGATATGCTGCATTTTTCTCTTGACTTCGAATCTAAGGAAAAGCATAACCAGGCAAGAAGAGTTAATTGTTACGATAAAATTCTCGATTCAATTTCAATAGCTAAGGAAAATAATGAGCGACCGGATATATTGATGACAGTTTTTCCCGAAAATTTAAATGAAATTGAAAGGATCTATAATAATATTTCTTTACCAAATGGGTTGGTATTGATCCTTAACCCGGCATTTGATTATAATGATATTAATTGTGCCACTTTTAATAAAGAGCAGTTATCATTTTAAGAAGCTGGGGAAAAGAAAAACTTATCTATATAAATGAGGCCTTTCTCGATTTACGTTTAAACGGGGGGAATCATATTGATCATCCGGTGTGTAAAGCGGGATCATCGACTGTTGTAATTTCGCCTTTTAATGAATTAGTTGGTCCCTGTTATCATTCTGCAATTGATAAATGGCCAATCGATAATAATCTTTACGATCTCTATAAAAGTGAAGAAATCCAAAAAGTTTTGATGATGGAAGGTCGATTACCGGAATGTGAAGGGTGTGTAATTAACTGTTATATGCAGCCAAGTTTTGCCGTTAACTTTAATAAATACTGGTTGACAGCAGCCAGATCTACCTTTAAATATAACTTTTATAAGGGTACCTGGAAACAACTTTTTGCCTGAGTAGTTAAACTTTTTGAATATTGATAAGGCTATGTAGTAAAAATCATATTTATCTACTACATGGAATAAAGAATTAATGATATATTTGTGGCCTGAATAGAGTTAAAGAAAAAATTATCAGTAAAATAGTCAGATAAATGTTTTCAACGACAATTATTGTTTCAATTGTAGCATTTACCCTAGTAATCTCGGCACTAGTGCTGATTTTGCTTTTTGCACAATCAAAATTAGTGCAGCAAGGTGATGTTAAGATTTACGTAAATGGTGACGAGGAAAATCCGATCGTAACCTCAGCAGGTGGAACTCTTCTATCTACATTATCATCTCAGAAGATCTTTTTACCGTCTGCATGTGGTGGTGGAGGTACTTGTGCCATGTGTAAATGTGTAGTAGAAGATGGTGGCGGAGACGTACTTCCTACTGAAGAAGGACACCTTTCTCGATCTGAGAAAAAAGAAAATGTTAGACTTTCCTGCCAGGTTAAGGTGAAGGAAGATATGCATATTCGTGTTCCTGAAGAAATCTTTGGTATTAAGAAGTGGGAGTGCGAAGTTGTTTCCAATTACAATGTATCAACATTTATTAAGGAATTTAAAGTTAAGCTTCCAGAAGGAGAAAATCTTGACTTTAAATCTGGTGGATATATTCAGATCGATGTTCCGGAAATTACTGTGGACTTCAAAGATATGGATATTACACCTCACCCTGAGCTTGGACACAAAGACGATGTGTATAAAGGTGACTGGGATAAATTCGGTTTATGGGATCTTGTCATGAAAAATGATGAGCCGATTTTCCGTGCTTATTCTATGGCTAACCACCCGGCGGAAGGAAACATTATTATGTTGAACATCCGTATCGCTACTCCACCTTGGGATCGAGAAAACAACAAATGGATGGATGTGAATCCAGGTATTTGTTCTTCATATGTTTTCTCAAGAGTACCTGGTGATAAAGTAACTATTTCAGGACCATATGGTGAGTTCTTTATCAATGAGTCTGATGCTGAAATGATTTATATTGGTGGTGGTGCTGGTATGGCTCCACTAAGATCTCATATCTTCCATCTCTTCCATACTGAGAAAACTGACAGAAAAGTTTCTTACTGGTACGGAGGTAGATCAAAAAGGGAGCTTTTCTATCTCGATCACTTCGAAAAGATCGAAGATGATTTCCCTAACTTTAAATTCTATATTGGCTTAAGTGAACCAATGGAAGAAGATAACTGGAAAATCAAAAAAGATCTTCATGATAGCGAAGGAGATGGTTATGTAGGGTTTATACACCAGGTATTGTATGATAATTACCTGGCTGATCATCCTGAGCCTGAAGAAATTGAGTATTACCTTTGCGGTCCTCCTTTGATGAACGCAGCAGTATTAAAGATGCTGGATGAGTTGGGCGTACCGAAGGAAAATATCAGATTTGATGACTTCGGAGGGTAATCTCACAAAAAAATAAATTTAAAGGAACTTCAAATATGGAGTTCCTTTTTTTATTTTACGCCTAAATTAAAATGTTTCATAATGACAGACCTCAGTCTATTTTTTGATCCGGTATCAGAATCTTTATACGAAAACATCAGTGACAGAAGTTCATTCTTTTTTCAGTTAACCATTAATAACGGAAAAGCTGAATTACCTGATGATTGTACGATAGCCTTAATAGGGCTAACAGAAAACCGGGGTGCTGAGAATTCTGGTAGCATAGCAACCGCCGCTGATGAAATTCGCAAGAAGCTGTATAACCTGAAAAAGGGAGCTGGCCCATATAGCATTATGGATCTTGGAAATCTTAGAAATGGCCAATCCTATGATGAAACTAGCCAGCGTCTTAGTGAAGTTGGCAGAGTTTTAATAGAAAATAATATTCTTCCTGTTTTTATAGGAGGGAGTCATGACCTTGATTATGGTCAATATCAATCTTATGAGGGGCTGGAAAAACTAATAAGTGTTTGTGCGATAGATCGGACTGTAGATATGTCCGGAGATAAAGAACAGGCTTCTGAGCATCGTCATATTCAAAATATAGTAATTCATGAACCAAATTACCTTTTCAACTTCACTCTCCTGGGGTATCAATCTTATTTGATTGATCAGACATTATTGAATACACTTGAAAAGTTGCATTTCGATACTTTCCGACTTGGGTATTTAAGAAGTGACATTAAAGAGATCGAGCCAATAGTCAGGGAAGCGGATATGATGTCATTCGATCTGACAGCAATTAAATCTGCAGACTTTCCCGGTGTAAATAATGCTCAGCCTTTTGGTCTGACAGGTGAGGAAGCATGCCAGGTTTGTTGGTATGCTGGGTTAAATGAAAAACTAAGTAGTGTCGGATTTTATGGTTATGATCCTTCTGAAGACGATAAAAATATGAAGAGTGCAATGGTTTCGGCTGTGATGATCTGGTATTTTATTGAAGGCGTGATAAATCGAAAAGAGGAGCAAAACTTTAAGACAAATGATTATTTAAAGTTTGTAGTGCCAATTGGGGAGAACCGGACCAAATGGTTTTTTATAAGAGTAAATTTACAGATCGCTGGTGGATGGAGGTTCCGTTAACCAAAGAGGATGAGGAGATTAATAAATGGGACATTGGTATAAACAAAACCTGTGTTATCCCATGCAGCTATAAAGATTACGAACAAGCCGGGCAAGGAGTGATTCCGGATAGATGGATCGTGGCTGTAAATAAAAGATTATAATAGAAAACCGGGATTTAAATCCCGGTTTTTATATTTAAATATCCATTGAAGAACCGATATCAAGAAGTATTAATTCTTTCCCTGCTTCTTTGAATTTTTTTACTGCTTCATCGTGATCTATTTCAATATAAGGGAATGTGTCATAGTGGACTCCCAGAACTTTATCACATTTCACAAAATCTGACGCTACTACTGCATCGTCTACTCCCATAGTAAAGTTATCTCCGATAGGCATGATGGCCAGATCCAGATTGGTGAATTGAGGAATCAATTGCATATCCATATGGAGGGCAGTATCTCCGGCAAAATAAATTGAGTAACCATCTGATTCGACAATAAATCCTCCCGGATTTCCACCATAGGTACCATCCGGTAATACTGAAGAATGAATGGCGTTTACATATTTCACTTTGCCAAATTCAAATTCCCAGTTTCCCCCGTGATTCATCGGATGACCATTTTCAATTCCCTGATCTTCGAGCCACGATATGATTTCAAAGTTGGAAACCACCTTTGCTCCTGATCGCTTGGCGATATCAACTGCATCAGCAATGTGGTCCTGGTGACCATGACTTATTAAAATGAAATCAGGATTGATAGATGACACATCAATGTCTTTAGCAAGTTCATTAGGAGTGATGAAAGGATCAAATAATACTGATTTCTCAGCTGTTTCCATCATAAAACAAGATTGACCGTAGTATGTGATTTTCATGTAGATTGATTTTTTTGGTTACCTATTAAATATAATCAAATGCCAAGACCTAATCTATGATATCCAAGGTGAATAAAAAAAGACCTTTTTCAGGGTTATATCTAATGATTTTATATGAAACTATTTTGAATCCGGACTTATTTAAACGGTACTTATTTGATAAATTAAGTATTAAATACTTCCGTATGAAAACACTCATTTTGATGCGACATGCAAAATCTTCCTGGGAAGACCCTTATATGGATGATTTTGACAGACCTTTAAACAAAAGGGGTAAAAATGATGCCCCTGAAATGGGAAAACGATTAAGACTTTTAGGGATGGTGCCCAGACAAGTTATTTCAAGCCCAGCAGCAAGGGCAGCAGCCACCTCAATTAAAGCATGTGAGAATATGGAGTTTGATAAAAATGACATACAATGGGAAAAAGATCTTTATCATGCCTCAACATCAACAATCTGGGAGGTAATTCGAAAAAATGGAAAGGAAAATGTTTTAATGATTGTTGGTCATAATCCGGGACTGAATAGTGTTGCAGATAGCCTGGGACTGGATATCGACAACATACCGACAGCCGGGGTGCTGGTTGTTGCTTTAAGTATAAGAGACTGGTCAGAAGCAGCACCTGGTAAGGCCCGTTTCGAATTTTTTGATTATCCCAAAAATAAAGGAAAAGAGATCCGCCAGCTTTAGAATGGCATTAGATCCTTTTTGAAAATCCCGAATTCTTTAATTCGGTATCCCAGAAACAATTTAAAATTCCAGGCACTGACATTTAAATTGACATTTCTTGTATTGGCATTGGCATTTTGAAAAACTATTGATGTTCCGGTAAATACCTTGTCACCATTGTATCCAAACGAGAGACGGCCATTTAATGCAGCTCTGATCTGAGTATTCCTGACTTGCTTACCTTCAAAAGGATATTTTTGCCACTGAAGCCCTATGCCGGCGGCAAGTGTGGTGTTGAGAAATAATTGCTTCAAAATGAAATTATGGGTATACCCTGGCATTACAGTCAGAGTTGTAAACTTACCTCCTGAATATCTTACAGTTGGGTTAAAATCGTTGTCAGGAATGGTGTTTATTGCGGAATCCGCCTCTACTTTTATGTCGCTCATTGTAGATCCTATTAGAAAAGATCCCGCAGATTTTTTTTGTCTCTCAGTCTGGTTAAAACTTGATTTAAAAGAGAATTTTTCGCTATTCTCAATCCAGAATCCTGTAAAGCTTACATTTCTCACAGAAAGATCTGAACGTTGGGGATGGGGGTCACCGTTTTGCCAGTTCTGGTTGATCTGAGAGGCATTAGAAATGTAAAAGCCCTGGTATTTTTGTAAATAAAAATCAACACCAAACTGGGTGCCATACAAATTAACCTGAAAATCGCTGTAGTCAGTATTGCCATAAAGCCTTGCGTTATCTCCATCCTCTCTTTCCGGCAGCCTGAAAGTTACCTCGAAAGCTAAATCAAAGGCATAGCCTCCGAATCCGATCAATCCATTTCCATTGGGGCGATATTGGATGGTCTGCTGGTCCTCTGTTGCAAGAGTAACATTCAGAGAGCGATTTCCAAGCAGACCTTTTACATATAAATAGTCGTCAAACCGCTCAATATAATCTGAGCGGTCTGATGACAATGTATCAGTTTCTTCTTGTGCGTATCCGCAAAATCCAATTAAAAATAAAACGACTAATAAATGCCGCATGAATAGTTTTTACTATAAGATATAGCGACTAAGATCCTTATTTTTAACTAGTCCGGCAAGCTTTTCACTAACCATATCATCAGTAATGATCAGTTTTGCATTTGGTCCTATTTCGTCCGGAACTTCATATAAAAAGTCATTTAAAAGTTTACTCATCACTGTATGGAGTCTCCTCGCACCGATATTTTCAACTTCAGCATTCACTTCAAAAGCTATGTTTGCAATTTGCTTAAGTGCTTCTTCTGTAAACTCTAGAGTAACTTCCTCTGCATCAAATAACGCTTCGTATTGTTTAGTTAAAGCATTTTTTGGCTCTAATAATATTTTCAGGAAGTCACTTTCAGTCAGATTATCCAGTTCAACCCTGATCGGAAAACGTCCCTGTAATTCAGGAATAAGATCTGAGGGCTTGCTAACATGAAACGCTCCGGCAGAGATAAATAGTATATGGTCAGTATTTACCACTCCATGCTTGGTAGTCACCGAACTTCCCTCTACTATCGGTAAGAGGTCTCGCTGAACTCCTTCACGGCTAACGTCAGCTCCCTGCTTATTAGAAGATGCAGCAATTTTATCGATCTCATCAATAAATATTATCCCTGTGTTCTCCGTTTTTTGAACTGCCTCTTCTTTAACTTCTTCAAAATCGATCAGCTTGGATGCTTCTTCATCCAATAGGATTTTTTTAGCATCTGCAATGGTGACTTTTCTTTTTTTGGATTTCTTTGGCATCATACCAGAAAGCATATCCTGAAGGTTAATCATTGAAGATTCGTCGATCATTCCTCCACCGATCATTCCTATTCCCGGATTGCTTGGTGCTTTAATGTCAATATCAATTTTTCTGTCATCAAGCTCACCGTTTCGGATTTTTTCTCTGAATCGCTCCCTGGTCTTTTCATTAAGTTCCTCGTCAGTTTTAGGAGCTGTCTCATTTTCAAATGAATTAGTCTCACTAGCAGACTGAAATCCGGTTCTTGCAGGAGTCTTTTTTATTGGTGGGATTAATGCATCCAAAATGATTTCTTCAACAATACCCTCTGCTTTTTCTCTTACCTCTTCTTTTTTCTGAACTTTAACCATGTGAATAGCCTGTTCAACAAGATCCCTGACCATGCTTTCCACATCGCGTCCTACGTAACCTACTTCGGTAAACTTACTGGCTTCAACTTTTACAAATGGTGCATCGGCAAGTTTGGCAAGTCTACGGGCGATCTCAGTTTTACCGACTCCGGTAGATCCGATCATCAGAATATTATTAGGCATTATTTCCTCTTTCAATTCTGACTTAGTATTCATCCTTCTCCATCGGTTACGAAGAGCAATAGCTACATTTTTCTTAGCACTTGACTGTCCGATAATATATTTATCCAGTTCTTTTACGATCTGCTTCGGTGTTAATGCAATTTCTTTTTTTGACATCTTAATTTTATTTATTGAATATAGATGAAATATCTTTTTGTAATGAAAGGTAGTTTACACCACCTCCCTGATGAAAGAATCCATGCGAGTAGGAAAGCATGAATCCTTTAAGGTTCATATTAAACCCTAACGAAAGACCAGCGCCTCCGTTTCCCTGATCCGTTCTTAATTGTTGCCTTCTGTTAAAATTATATCCTGCCATAAGGTTGAAATTTTTATGTAAAAGAATTTCAGCACCGGCACTTATATGATAGAAAACCTTATCCAGACTGGAATCTTCACCTTCCGGGTCTAATCCCTCCGGCCTTTTAATATTTAAATCAAACGCTTGTAATGTGAACCTAAAGGGAGCGAATTCTGGTTTAAATGTCGTTCCTATTGATATTCTGAGTGGGACATCATTATCAAATGCATCACTACCAAATTTACCGATTTGCTGGATGCTCAATGCTGCAGTTAGATCTTTTTCAGGATGAAAATATGTTCCTGAGATATCAAGATAAGCTATGCCCTCTGAATATCCATCGAAATTGAACGACTCATAATTAATATTCATTCCGAGAGAAAAAAGTCCGATTTTATGAGATGCTCCGGCAGAAATTCGAAATGCTGAAGAGGAAAATTCTCCATCTGTTATTCCTGTATTTGTCGTTCTTTCAAGACTACCGTAATCCAGAAACTGAAATCCTCCCCAGACCTTAATGCCTTTACTGATCTCCTGTCCGTAGGCAAGAGTTCCATATTTTATGTCAGCCAGGTAATCACCGTAAGTCAGGTGAGCCATTCTGATCTGAGATGAGTCATTGTTCATCGAAGGATTCCTGAACCATACACTTGCATCATCAGTAGTAGTTAAGGTTCGGCTACCAAGTCCTGTATCCCTGGCTGAAGAAGGGAATAAAAGCATTTGGGTTTGGTCTACTTGCTGACCAAACCCTGTATATGAAATTAATGTTAATATGAATAGTATCAGATGCCTTTTCAGGATCATATTTGCGTCTTGGAATTTGGGTTTTTATCAAATGAAAAGATCATCGGATCTTCAACTTTAGTTTTTAGTAAAGCGATCTTGATCACTTCATCAACTGTATCGACAAAATGAAATTTAATATTCTTGATATAATCAGGTTCTATGTCTTTAAGATCCTTTTTGTTTTTTGAACACATGATGATTTCCTTAATACCTGCTCTTCCTGCAGCAAGGATCTTTTCTTTTATTCCGCCAACCGGAAGTACCTTACCTCTTAAGGTAATCTCACCGGTCATGGCGAGCTTATCTTTTACTTTTCTCTGTGTGTAAATTGAAGCCAGAGAGGTGAGCATAGTGATACCTGCTGAAGGACCATCTTTAGGTACGGCTCCAGCCGGAACGTGAACATGAAGATCGTATTCATTAAAAAGCCTGTGATCAATTTTAAGATGCTCTGCATTAGACTTTAGGTACGAAAGAGCTGTAACAGCTGATTCTTTCATCACATCACCTAATTGACCTGATAAAGTGAGTTTTCCTTTACCTTTGCTTAAGCTGGATTCGATAAATAAAATATCGCCACCTACCGGAGTCCATGCTAACCCGGTAACTACACCGGCGTATTTGTTGTTTTCATAAAGCTCCTGATCGTAAACTTCAGGTCCGAGAACCTCGATGATTTTTTCAGGAGTGATTTTTGGTTCATACTCCTCTTCCAGTGCAATGGACTTGGCTACATTTCTAACTACGGCACCGATTTTACGCTCCAGCCCTCTAACTCCTGATTCGCGAGTATAACCATTGATCAGTTTATTAAGTGCAGCTTTATTTAAAGATGCATCTTTAGCCTTAAGTCCGTGTTCTTTTCGCTGCTTTGGAATAAGGTGTTTTTTAGCGATCTCTACTTTCTCCTCATGAGTATATCCGGTGATCTCAATGATCTCCATTCTATCCCTCAATGGTGCAGGTATAGACTCCAGACTATTTGCTGTAGCTATAAAAAGCACTTTCGAAAGATCGTAATCTATCTCCAGGAAGTTATCGCTGAATGTACTGTTTTGTTCCGGATCCAGAACCTCCAGAAGTGCCGAGGATGGATCCCCCGATGACCAGAGTCGAGCTTATCAATTTCATCAAGGATGAAAACCGGATTTGAAGATTCAGCTCTTTTTATATTCTGGATTACCTTACCGGGCATAGCACCGACATAGGTTTTTCGGTGGCCTCTGATTTCCGCCTCGTCATGAACACCTCCTAAAGACATTCTAACATATTGTCTATTGAGTGCCTTGGCAACAGATTTACCCAGAGATGTTTTACCAACCCCCGGAGGTCCATAAAGGCAAAGAATTGGTGCCTTCATGTCTTTTTTAAGCTTGAGGACAGCAAGGTATTCTATGATTCTGTCTTTTACTTTGGTCAGTCCGTAATGATCCTTGTCAAGAATTTTTTTAGCTCTCTTAAGATCGAAATTATCCTCTGTGTACTCATTCCAAGGTAATTCAAGCATGAGTTCACAGTAATTTATTAAAACCGGATATTCAGCTGCCTGGGGATTGAGTCTTAATACTTTGTCTAGTTCTTTGTTAAAATGTTCTGCGACATCCTTTGGCCACTTTTTCTTTTCCCCTCTCTTTCTTAATTCTTCAATCTCTGCCTCAGGGCCTTCATTTCCTAGCTCATCCTGTAGTATTCTGATCTGCTGACGGAGGTAATAATCCCGCTGCTGCTGATCAATGTCCACATGAACCTTGTTTTGAATCTCCTGCTTGATCTCAAGCATTTTGATGTCGCGGGTCATGTATTCGAGCAGTAGCGAAGCTCTTTTGAAACCATCGTTTATTTCAAGTAATTTTTGTTTCTCATCGACCTCTGCATTGATGTTAGAGCAAAGGAAGTGAGTCAAAAATTTAGTGCTTTCAATATTGTCGAGAGCAACTTGAGCTTCTTGTGGAATATCCGGGTTCAACTTGAGAATCTTATTAGCTGCATCTTTTAAAGATTGTACCAGCGCAATAAGGTTTTCATTAGTGTCTACAGGGAAGGATTCTTCTAACACCTCATGGGTGACCTTTAAATATGGGTCTTCAGATTTGACCTCATTAATTTTAAATCGTTTCTTTCCCTGGATTATGATCGTAATATTTCCATCCGGGAGAACGATCATTTTTATAATTCTAGCTATAGTTCCTACCTCATAAATGTCTTCCTTACCAGGGTCTTCGTTATTGCTGTTTTGCTGAGCGATAACTCCAATTATCCGGTCTTTTTCGTAAACTTCTTTTACAAGTTTTACTGATTTTTTTCTTCCGACAGTAATTGGTATTACTACCCCTGGAAATAATACGGTGTTCTTTATAGGAAGGACAGGTAACTCTTCAGGGAGATTATCCATTGTTTTGTCATCATCAATTTCCTGCTCAGGATTTATCAATTGAAGCATATCTCCTGAATTATCTTCAGCCAGTTCTGTCAAAACTAATGGTGAAAGCTTATTTTCGTTGCTCATAATCTATATTAATGTGCCAAGATGGCATGTAATTTTCAATTTTGTTTTAATTTAAAGCGGATGAGAATACGGCAAGCCTTGTGCCAAACCATAAATTTACGATTTAACATGACAATATATCAGTCAGTGTGAAAATATTGAGGAGTAAATGTTACATTTAAATTTAATAATCAGACAAAAATGACCTCAACAGACAATAAAATATTAGATGCCAAATCGATCAGGCAAAAAATACGCAGAATGGCGTATGAAATTTATGAGCGTAACTTTGAAGAAAAATCATTGGTTTTAGCCGGTATTCAGGGTGCCGGGGTAGATCTTGCCAGGGAACTGGGAAAAGAGATTGAAAGCATTTCTGATGTTTCTGTCGAAATTCTCGAAGTGCTAATTGACAAAACTGATCCGGATGATGTAAAGATTTCTGATGATACTCCATTGCCGTCAATTAATGATAAAGTTGTTATATTAGTAGATGACGTTTTAAATACCGGACGAACTATGGCAAATGGAATGAAAATATTTTTAGGAACTTCTGTGAAAAAAATCGAAACTGTAGTCCTGGTAAATAGAAGTCATAAATCCTTTCCTGTTTTAGCCAATTATTTGGGATATGAACTTTCTACTACACTCAATGATCATGTTGAAGTAATCCTCGGCAATGATCCTGCGGTTTATTTAAAATAATATGAGCATAAAGCCACAATCTCCTATAGAGGAAAAGATCGCAAAAGCAAAAATCATCTTTATCGAAGAGGACTTAGAAATTAAGACTCTTGATAAAGAATTGTTTTTATTGCGAAAAATCATCTCAGGAACAAATGAGGGATTGTGGATTTTTGATGCTGAGGAAGCCAAAGTATATGTAAATAACCGTTGGGTAGAGATGATCGGTTATGATATTAGTGAAGTTTCTTCAGAGAGAAATTTATGGCTGGATTGGGTTCACAAAGATGATAAGTCAGAATCGATCAAATCTTTTATGAAAAGGATTAAGGAAAAGGACGATTCTGAATTCCAACAAATATTCAGGTTAAGACATAAATCAGGGAAGTATTGTTATATCCGTAGCAGGGCCAATTTTTTATATTCTAAAGAAGGGAAGCTGGAATATATAGTTGGTACTCACAAAGATGTGACAGAAGAGATTAAAGCGAAAAAAGCCCTCGAAAAAACAAAGGAGAAGTATTACATTCTCTATCAAAATTCCCAGGTTGTAATCGTTATTACTGAAGCTTCAACAGGTAAAATTCTCGAAGCGAATAAGAAATTCTACCTGCTGACCGGTGCTGATAAAGATAAACAGCTATACATTCAGGATTTTTATTATAATCCTGATGACCGCGAGGCTTTCATTGATGAATTGAAAGAATTTGGAAAAGTAGAGGATTTTGAATTAGAACTCAGGACAGTAGAGGGTGATAAACTTCATGGATTAGTTTCTGCTACCCTAAATAAGGAAGAAGACAGACTGGAAGCAGTAGTAAGCGATATTACTGCTCTTAAGAAAAGTATGCTTGAGTTAGAGCAGGTAAATTATGAGCTCGACCGCTTTGTTTATCACGCCAGTCATGATCTTAGATCGCCACTCAAGTCAATCTTGGGATTGGTTAATATTCTGAGGATGGATAACGATCCGGAAGTTTACGATAAATGTGTAGATGAAATTGAAAACAGTGTTAAAAGACTGGATGATCTTGTTGGAGATCTTTTACATATAAGTAGAAATAGTCGCCTTGATATTAAAAAGGAAAAGGTTAGTATCCAGGTAGAAGTTAGTCAGGCAATCGCAGTATATGGAGCGATTGAGAATATGAGAAACCTTCAGGTTTATTCCCATATAAGAGAATTAGTTCCGTTTTACTCCGATCCTCCCAGAATCAGGATTATTTTAAATAACCTGATTTCCAATGCAATAAAATACAGAAGAGATATCGATAACAGCTTTATCCGCGTAACAGCAAAGGTCGATGAAAAAGAAGCCAGTATAACAATAGAAGATAATGGGGAAGGAATTCCCGAGGATAAGATTTCTACTATCTTTAATATGTTTAGCAGGGCAACCGAAAAAAGTAGTGGGTCAGGTCTTGGTTTATATTTAGTTGAAACAACTATTGATAAATTAGCCGGTCAAATATATGTATCAAGTAAAGAAGGAGAAGGAACTACTTTTAAAGTTATAATACCTAATCATTATTCTGATATGGTTTGAAAATAGGAAAGTCTTTAGCACTTTTGTTTAACCAAAATCGAGAAAAATTATGTCTGTACACAGATCGTCCGATATAAAAAAAATCACTACCCATCGCTTGCAGGAAATGAAAAATACCGGTGAAAAGATCGCTATGCTTACTGCATATGACTTTTCAATGGCCAAAATTATTGATCAGTCAGGTATTGATATTATTCTTGTTGGTGATTCAGCTTCAAATGTTATGGCAGGTCATGAAACGACATTGCCGATCACCCTGGATCAGATGATCTATCATGCCACAAGTGTTGTGAGGGCTGTAGATCGTGCGCTGGTAGTTGTTGATATTCCTTTTGGGTCATATCAGGGTAGCTCGAGTGAAGCATTGAGATCTTCTGTGCGCATAATGAAAGAATCCGGTGCTCACGCTGTGAAAATGGAAGGGGTAGTGAAATTAAAGAATCTATTGAAAGAGTTCTTTCAGCGGGGGTCCCCGTCATGGGGCACCTGGGATTAACTCCTCAGTCAATATACAAATTTGGAACGTACACTGTTCGGGCTAAAGAGGAGGCTGAGGCTCAGAAATTGATCGAGGATGCCGAACTTTTAGAAAAGATCGGATGTTTTGCACTTGTTCTGGAGAAAATACCCTCGAAGCTTGCCAAACAGGTTGCAGAAAAAGTTTCTATTCCGGTTATCGGAATCGGAGCCGGTCCGGATGTAGATGGTCAGGTGCTTGTTGTTCATGACATGCTTGGAATAACTCAAGAATTCAAGCCTCGCTTTTTAAGACAATATGCAGACCTCAATGATATCATGTCGAAAGCTTTTAATAATTATATTGATGATATTAAATCGGGTGACTTTCCTAGCGATAAAGAAAGTTACTGACATAAGCCTGGCTTTGGAGATGGGTCTGGCGCTGGTCCAAACCAGACTACTGCCCAGCTTCCTCTGACAGCTACACCCATTGCTTTCCAGTCAATTTTTTCCCAGATGCCTGAGTTAATCACTACCGGGTTGTGTGCATCGCTTTCCTGCCAGCCCAATAAGGCGTCATCAGGAGTTGCTTCGTGGGAATGGTAAAAAATTATTTCATAACCGTGTGCTCCATAATTCGCGATTTCGTTTGGTTTATACCACATGCACGTAGCTTTTTTATGATCATTTGTGTAACAACAAGAGGTCCAGTCACCTTCTGACGACCAGCTATGAGGATTACAATCATCATTTAATTCATAATTATCTCCCAGGTCCTTTGCATGTGCCTGAGCAACTTTTGTCAGTTTGGAGGAGATTTCTACAGGAGCCAGATTTTTATCTATCCTGTAATTGTTAAGTAGTTCATGTAATTTAATTTCTTTTTCATTAAGACAAATGTCTTCTTCAATATCAGCTGTTGACGGATTTATCCATGCTGAAAGAATAAAAAGGAATGATAAATAAATGGCCATACTGTAAAGTTTTTTGTTATAACGAATTTTAATGCCGGTCATTATATCGAACTACGGAAAACAGCTATACATCATTTAAACATAATTTCGTAACTTCGTGCCCAACTATTGTAAAATATATTAAAAACTAACTCGGAATACTAACAGGTAGATTTACTATGGACAAAATTAAAGTAGCAAATCCGGTTGTCGAACTGGATGGTGACGAAATGACAAGGGTAATATGGAAGTTCATAAAAGATAAACTTATCCTTCCATATATTGACCTTGATATCAAATATTATGATCTGGGTATCGAAAGTCGGGATGAAACTAACGACCAGATCACCGTTGATGCAGCAAATGCAATTAAAAAGTACAATGTTGGTATCAAATGTGCGACAATCACTCCGGATGAAGCACGTGTAGAAGAGTTTGATCTGAAAGAAATGTACCGTTCTCCAAATGGAACGATAAGAAACATCTTAGGTGGAACAGTTTTCCGTGAGCCTATTCTTATCAAGAACGTTCCACGTTTGGTTCCGGGTTGGACTAAGCCTATTTGTATTGGACGTCACGCTTTCGGTGATCAATACAGAGCTACTGATACACTCACTAAAGGTAAAGGTAAATTAACTATGACTTTTACCCCTGAAAACGGAGAGCCTCAGACTTTTGATGCTTACGATTTCGATGGTGATGGAATCGCAATGATCATGTACAATACTGATGAGTCTATCTTCGGGTTTGCTCGTGCATGTTTTAACATGGCATTAGAAAAGAAATGGCCTCTGTATATGTCTACTAAAAACACCATCCTTAAGAAGTATGATGGTAGATTTAAAGACGTTTTCCAGGAAGTGTATGAAAACGAATTCCAGGCTAAGTTTGAAGAGGCTGGAATTACTTACGAGCACAGATTGATCGATGATATGGTTGCTGCCGCTCTTAAGTGGGAAGGTGGATTCGTTTGGGCTTGTAAAAACTATGATGGAGACGTTCAGTCTGATACCGTTGCACAAGGATTCGGTTCATTAGGATTAATGACTTCAACATTAATCACTCCTGATGGTAAGACAATGGAAGCTGAGGCTGCACACGGTACAGTTACTCGTCACTTCCGTCAGCATCAACAAGGAAAACCTACTTCTACTAACCCAATCGCATCAATCTTTGCATGGACAAGAGGATTGGCGTTCCGTGGAAAACTTGATGATAATCAGGAATTGATCGATTTTGCTCACAGTCTTGAAGCTGTTTGTATTGAAGCAGTAGAAAATGGAAAAATGACAAAAGACCTTGCTCTTTTGATTCATGGTGACGAAATGACTCAGGATCATTACTTAACTACTGAGGAATTCCTTGCCGTTCTTGATGAAGGATTGAAAGCTAAGTTGAATAAATAATTAGCTTTATATATAAATTTTGAAAAGCACTGCCGATCAGGTAGTGCTTTTTTTGTTGAACAAAGTTAAGAGGAGTAAGTTTAAAGATATATGGATGACTTTTTACCTTTATTTCCTCTTAAACTGGTTGCTTATCCCGGAGAACCTGTAAATCTTCATGTATTTGAATCCCGATATAAGCAGTTGGTTAACGATTGTCTGAAGGAAAACACACCATTTGGCATTCCTGGATATGTTACGGGGGTTATAGAATATGGGATAGAGGTAAAAATCGAAGAACTTTCTAAAACTTATGAAGATGGGCGAATGGATATTAAAACCCGGGGTGAACGGATCTTTAAAGTTGAAGAATACAAAAATCCCTGGCCGGGAAAATTATATGCAGGAGGGCATGTATCTTACCTTGAAAATGAATTTGACCCAACTGATCCAATAACTAAAGACAAATATTACACGCTTATAAACGAACTTTTTGAATTACTTAATTTAAAACCGATCGATCCTGCTCTGGAACAGATTCATAGCTACGACCTGGCGCATAAAATTGGTCTTTCGATCAGTCAGGAATATGAACTTTTAAAATTTACTAGAGAAAGTGAGCGAAAGAAGTTTATAGTAGATCATTTGGAGCATACTTTACCGGTGATCCGTGAATACGAAAGAGCACGAGGTATAATTAAAATGAACGGCCATTTTAAACACCTTAAACCTCCCAAGTTTTAAGGTAATATTGTTTTAACTATATTGCTATAAAATTAGCTTTTGATTTAGATATGGCTACCAACGTTAATCTGTCAGACCTTTCAATATTACTGCTGTTTCTGGTAGGAGGAGCAATCTTTACCATTGGTGGAATAGTTACCAGCCGCTTGCTCCGCAATGATCAACCTAATGAGGAGAAAAATACTTCCTATGAAAGTGGTGAAGAGCCTGTTGGTAATGCCTGGGGGCAATTTAACTTGCGGTTTTACCTGGTAGCACTTATGTTTTTATTGTTTGAAGTCGAATTGATATTTCTTTTTCCCTGGGCAACTGTATTCGGGGATAAGCAACTCATTGCTGAAACTGATGGAGTATGGGGTTGGTTAGTATGGTTTGAAATGATGATATTCATATTTATCCTGGTATTGGGTCTTGCTTATGCATGGCGTAAGGGATTTATTGCCTGGGAAAAACCTAGGCAGTCTGTATATCTGTTTAAATCTCCGGTACCAGGAAAATTGTATGAGGACTTCAATAAAAGAATGACTGAAAAGGAATATGGCAGAAAAAAGTGATGCTTTCGGACAAGGCGGAGTAATTATTGCCAAATTAGATGACCTGATCAATTGGGCCCGGCTATCAAGTATGTGGCCGATGAGTTTTGGTCTTGCCTGCTGCGCAATAGAATTTATGTCGGCAGGAGCAACTCCTTACGACCTGGACAGGTTAGGGATCGTGCCCAGGGCATCACCCCGACAGTCTGATGTTATGATAGTTGCCGGCACCGTTACTTTTAAAATGGCTGACCGCGTTAGACGTCTTTACGAACAAATGCCTGAACCGAGATATGTTATTTCCATGGGCTCTTGTGCAAATTGTGGAGGGCCTTACTGGAAACATGGATATCATGTTGTAAAAGGTGTTGACAGGGTAATTCCTGTTGATGTTTATGTCCCTGGATGTCCTCCACGGCCTGAAGCATTGATCGGAGGATTTATTAAGCTCCAGGAAAAGATCAGGACTGAAAAAATGTTAGCTCCTAAAAAATTATTGAAGCTTTTAAAAAAAGAAAAATCACACTGATGGAATTCCAGCAAATATATTTGTTGTTGCTCAATAAGTTTGGAGAAGAGGTTATTATTGAGAAAATAGAAAACTCATCTCCACAGGGCATTAAAGTCGCTAAGGATAAAATCTTTGATGTTTGCAGGGAATGCAATATAAATAACAACCTTTATTTTGATTCGCTTTCCTGTCTGACCGGGATTGATAACGGTCCTGAAGCAGGTACTCTGGAGGTGGTTTATAATCTATATTCAATTCCTTATGGACATCAGCTAATGTTAAAAGTTGAAGCGTCCCGGGATCTAAATGAGGATAATTACCCTACAGTTCCTTCCGTAACAAATATTTGGCAAACAGCTGACTGGCATGAGAGGGAGGTTTTTGATTTATTCGGATTAAAATTTGAAAATCACCCTGATTTACGAAGAATTCTCATGCCGGAGGATTGGGAAGGACATCCGCTTCGTAAAGATTACGTGGATATGGAAAAATATCATGGAGTAAAAGTACCTTATGATGACAGAGAAAACCCTGCAGTATAAATTTCATCCTGAGAACCTGAAAAGGTCATCACCCGGAAAATATAAGGAGGAAGACCTCAAGCGTGAGGAGATGATAATTAATATCGGACCACACCATCCGAGTACTCATGGAGTATTAAGACTGGAGGTTCTGACTGACGGTGAAATTGTCAAAGATGTAGTTCCTCATTTAGGGTTTCTTCACCGATGTTTTGAGAAACATGCTGAAGCGCTCCCTTATAACCAGATCATTCCGTACGTTGATCGCCTGGATTATGTTGCTGCTATGAATAATGAGCATGCATATGTAATGGGGGTCGAAAAGCTTTTAGGTCTGGAAGGTCAACTTCCAAAGAGGATAGAATATATCAGGGTGCTCACAGCTGAACTCAACCGCCTGGCTTCTCATTTTATCGCGATGGGCACTTATGGCATGGATATCGGTGCGATGACTGCTTTTTTTTGGTTGATGCGTGACCGGGAAATTATTCTGAGAATGTTTGAGTGGATTAGCGGTGCCCGGTTATTATATAATTATCAATGGGTAGGAGGTTTGTATTATGATCTTCCCGTTGGTTTTGAAGAAAGATGCTTTGAACTTATAGGGTATTTGAAACCAAAACTTGAAGAGCTTGAAAAACTGATTATCAACAATAAGATATTTGTCGGAAGAACCGCTAAAGTTGGGGTGATGTCAATTGATACTGCTATTAATTTTGGTGTCACCGGGCCACTGCTAAGAGCCTCCGGTTTAAAGCATGATCTCCGGAAAGTCGATGGTTATTCGGTCTATCCTGAAATTGATTTTGAGGTGCCGATCGGCAAAGGAGCAATGGGAACTCAGGGAGATTGCTGGGACAGAATGTGGGTAAGGCTGGAAGAATGTAAACAGTCTATAGAAATTATTACTCAATGCCTGGATAAACTCAAAAAAGATCATCGGAGAACGAGGGATTTTGATGCCTGGGCGATGGTACCAAAGAAAATTCGTCCGAAAGCACAGGATCTTTATATGAGAGCTGAGAATCCGAAAGGTGAATTAGGTTTTTATTTCAGAGCAGATGGTAAAAGTGATGTCCCTTTCCGTTGTAAAGTCCGGTCTTGCTGTTATTCCAACCTTTCAGTTTTATCTGAAATTTCGAAGGGAGCTTACATAGCTGATTTGATTGCTATAGTTGGTTCACTTGATTTTGTACTTGGAGAAGTTGATCGATAATTAACATACACTTGTTAGTTTCACTAGCTAACGGTTGTAAGTGAAAAATTTTTAAAATACCGCCTATTTTTTGATTATTTGTCAATATTGATTTCCGATTTCAACCTATTATTTAATTTTTCAATTCTATTTGGAGACCATATTTGAATTGTATTATTTGTGGTTACCTAATCATTTCTAACAACGAGAAAGAAAGATATTTTTTAGGGTTATTAATGGGCAAATCGGAAAATCATGAGCGAAAAAATTCAAATTTTTGACACAACCTTACGGGATGGTGAGCAAGTCCCGGGCTGTCAGTTAAATACAACAGAAAAGGTAGAGGTAGCAAAAGGGCTTGAAAAGTTGGGGGTTGATGTAATTGAAGCCGGGTTTCCGGTTAGTAGTCCCGGCGATTTTAATTCAGTGGTAGAAATATCCAGGGCAGTGACAGATCCAGTAATTTGTGCTCTGACAAGGGCAAAAGTAATGGATATAAACCTTGCTGCACAGGCACTGAAATTCGCCAAACGTCCCAGAATACATACGGGTATCGGAGCTTCTGATATTCATATTCAGCATAAATTCAAATCTAGCAGGGAGAAAGTTCTTGAACAGGGAGTTTCTGCAGTTAAATACGCAAAGAAATTCGTTGAGGATGTCGAGTTTTATTGCGAAGATGCAGGTAGAGCAAACCTCCAGTACCTGGCGCAGATGGTTGAGGCGGCAATAGCAGCGGGAGCAACAGTAGTTAATATTCCTGATACCACAGGGTATAATCTTCCTGATGTGTTTGGTCAGAAGATCAAGTTTCTTTTTGAAAACGTTTCTAATATTCATAAAGCAATTATATCTGTTCATTGTCATAATGACCTGGGGCTTGCCACCGCAAATACGGTGTCAGGAATTCAAAACGGTGCCAGGCAGGTAGAGGTAACAATGAATGGTATTGGAGAACGGGCTGGAAATACATCTTTGGAAGAAATCGTAATGATCCTAAAAAGTCATCCGCACCTTGATTTTGAAACCAATGTAAATCCTAAAATGATTACTCCGATGAGTAATATGGTTTCCAGGTTGATGAATATGCCTGTTCAGCCGAATAAGGCAATTGTTGGTGCAAATGCATTTGCGCACTCATCGGGAATACACCAGGATGGGTTTTTGAAAAATAAAGAAAATTATGAGATCATCGATCCGGAGGATGTCGGTGCTGGGGATTCAAACATTGTATTAACCGCACGCAGTGGGCGTCATGCGCTTAAACACAGACTTGAAAAACTGGGATATATTTTTGAAAAAGACGAACTTGAAGTTCTGTATGTAGAATTTTTAAATATGGCAGATCAGAATAAACAAATAGACGATGAGCATCTGCATATCCTTGCAAAAACTGAAACAAAAATTATAAATAAATAAGATTAGACTAATGGGAAAAACCCTTTTTGAAAAGGTGTGGGAACGTCATGTTGTGCATAAGGTATCCCCATCAACAGATCTTTTATACATTGACAAACACCTGATTCATGAAGTGACAAGTCCGCAGGCTTTTTCTGGCATAGAAAAGAGGGGACTTAAAGTATTCAGGCCCGAAAATACTGTTGCGACAGCTGATCATAATGTACCTACTAAAGATCAGCACCTGCCTATCAGGGAAGCATTAAGTCGTAAGCAAGTCGAAAAACTTTCTGAAAATTGTAAAAATCACGGTATTGAACTTTATGGTCTCGGACATCCTTACCAGGGTATTGTTCATGTTATTGGGCCTGAATTAGGTATCACTCAACCAGGAATGACAATTGTTTGTGGCGATAGTCATACGAGTACTCACGGTGCTTTTGGTTCTATTGCTTTTGGTATCGGAACCTCCGAAGTTGAGCAGGTTTTTGCCACTCAGTGCTTGTTACAAAAAAAGCCGAAGACCATGCGCATAGTGGTTAACGGTAAATTAAAGAATGGTGTACTTTCAAAAGACATTATATTATATATCATCAGCAAAATTTCTTCTTCTGGAGGAACAGGTTTTTTTGTGGAGTACGCTGGCTCAGCAATCGAGAGTCTAAGTATGGAAGCAAGAATGACTATCTGCAATATGAGTATTGAGATGGGGGCCAGAGGAGGAATGATCGCTCCGGATGAAACGACTTTTGAGTACGTAAAAGGTAGAGAGTTTGCTCCTGCGGGAGAGGATTTTGAAAGGGCAGTTGAAGACTGGTCTCAATTGAAAAGTGATTCGGATGCTGATTTTGATTCAGAATATATTTTTGATGCAGCAGACATTGAGCCGATGATCACCTATGGAACTAACCCTGGAATGGGTATTAAAATTGATGATTTGGTTCCTGCAGAAAGCGATCTTAATGATGAAAATGCGAAAAAAAGCCTTGCCAAATCTTTAAGCTACATGGGGCTACAGACGGGAGAAAAATTACTCGGAAAGCCTGTTAATTATGTTTTTATTGGAAGTTGTACGAATAGTCGGATTGAAGATCTGAGGTTGGTAGCCAATTACGTTAAAGGTAAGAAAAAAGCGGAAAATATTACTGCATTGTTTATTCCTGGATCAAAACAGGTAGAGCTTCAGGCTAAGGCGGAAGGTATAGATAAAATATTTTCTGAAGCCGGGTTCGAACTGAGAGAACCCGGTTGTTCAGCGTGCCTGGGAATGAATGAGGATAAAGTTCCACAAGGAGAGTATTGTGTTTCAACCAGCAATAGAAATTTTGAAGGTAGACAAGGACCCGGAGCAAGGACTTTATTAGCTAGTCCATTGACTGCCGCAGCAACTGCTATCAATGGATTTATATCTATTGCTGAATAATTAATTCATTTGACATGCAAAAAATATCAATAATTAAATCGACAGCGGTTCCTTTACCGGAGGATAATGTAGATACAGATCAGATAATACCTGCAAGATTTCTCAAGGCAACATCCAGAGAGGGATTTGGAGATAATTTGTTCAGAGACTGGAGATATGAAAGTGATGGATCTCCTAAGAAAGACTTTGTACTGAACAATAATAAATACCAGGGGGAGATTCTTGTTGCCGGCAAAAATTTTGGCAGCGGTTCGAGTCGTGAACACGCTGCCTGGGCTCTTTATGATTATGGATTCAGAGTAGTGATTTCTTCTTTTTTTGCTGATATATTTAAAAGTAATGCGTTAAATAATGGGCTTTTACCTGTACAGGTCAGCGAGCAATTTTTGAGTAAAATTTTTGCTGAAATAGAAAAAGACCCGGAAACAGCAATTACAGTAGATTTACCTGAGCAAAAGGTTACCCTCAATTCTTTAGATTTGTCAGAAAATTTTGAAGTGAGCGATTATAAAAAGAAGTGTCTGATAAATGGGTTCGATGATATAGATTATATCCTTACCCTTAAAAATGAAATAATAGACTTCGAAAAACAAAGAGTAAGATTTTCATGAGTGAGACAAAAAAAATTGCCGTATTAGCAGGTGATGGAATAGGCCCTGAAGTTTGTGATGAAGCAATAAAAGTACTTAAGGCTGTAGGTAAAATATGGGGGCATAATTTTCAATTCAGTAAAGGGTTTGTCGGGGCTGCAGCAATAGGTGAAACAGGAGACCCTTACCCGGTAGAAACTCATAGTCTGTGTTTGAATTCAGATGCAATATTATTCGGGGCTATTGGTGATCCGAAATATGACAATGATCCAAATGCTAAGGTTAGGCCGGAACAGGGATTGTTAAGAATGAGAAAAGCCCTTGGGCTTTATGCTAATATACGGCCAGTAACTGCATATGAAGCATTGCTGGACTCGTCTCCACTAAAGCATGAGCGAATTGCAGGTACAGATCTTGTGATTTTCAGAGAGCTTACCGGAGGGATATATTTTGGCAAGCCCAGTGGTCGAAGTGAAAATGACCTGGAGGCATTTGATGCAAGTTTATATTCAAGGCAAGAGATTAGACGAATAGCTATAAAAGCATTTGAAGCTGCCAGAAAGAGGAAGAATAAAGTTACACTGGTAGACAAAGCAAACGTTTTGGCTACTTCAAGACTATGGAGAGATGAGGTCAAAGATCTTCACCAAAGGGAATATGCAGATGTTGAACTGGATTATTTATTTGTTGATAATGCAGCAATGCAGTTAATCCTAAATCCTTCTTCATTTGATGTATTACTGACCGAAAATATGTTTGGTGATATATTATCAGATGAGGCCTCTGTAATAGGCGGGTCTCTTGGTTTGTTACCAAGTGCATCTGTTGGAGATAGCTCTGCATTATATGAGCCGGTTCATGGGTCATATCCTCAGGCCAAAGGTAAAAATATTGCCAATCCGATAGCAACAATATTATCTGCTGCCATGATGCTGGAAACTTCTTTTGACATGGTGGAAGAAGCTAGTTTAATTAGGCAAGCAGTTCAGGATTCCCTTAATGAAGGAGTAGGAACAGAAGATTTATTTAAATCCAACCCCAGTACAACAAATGAGGTTGGCGATTATATTGCTGGTAAAATTCTGGAGAAAGAAAAAGTTTAGTTATATTAATTCTTAGTTGATTGCGCCGGAATAGCTTTTGCTTTTCCGGTTTTTTTTATTTAAAACAAAATATACTCTAAAAAGTAGTAATTATGTTAAAATATTACTCGAGGTTGAACATACATATATAAAAGCCTTATTTTTAACTTTTTATAATATTACAAAAGGAGTGTCAGAAAAAATCAATTCATATATTAAGAGGCTAATTTTTATATTTCTTTTTATAAATGCTATGATAAGCTCTGTAATAGCACAGGGTGACACAACTCTTGTAATCAATGAAATTAATTATCCTATATATAAGTCTCTCACCAGTGACTATCTGCATACAGATCCTGATAGCGCGTTTTTATTAGGGGAAATTCTTATTGATTACCTTAATGAGATCGGGAATAATGAAGAAATAATAATCATCAAAGGCTATATGGCGATATCTGCTACGGAAACCGGTGATTATAAAAGAGCTGTTTTACTGACTCATCAGGGTTTAGCTTTATTGGATGAGATCCAAGATCAAAATGCAAAAAGAGTGGTCTACTCTAATGCAGGTTTGGTTTATAAAAGTCTCGGTTATTACACTAAGGCAATTGAATATTATCAAAAAGCCCTGGATCAAATAGGATCCGCTGATAAAAGCAAGAGATCTCTTTCATTAGGACACATTGGCGATTGCCTCATAAATTTAGGTGAAATTGAAAAAGGGCTACAGTATATTCAAGAAGCGCATGAGATAAATATTGAATTTGGCAAACATAATAACGAGCTGTTTTCAGCAAGTTATCTAATGAATGCAAATTTAAAACTGGGTAACAACAATGAGGTTATTGACTTATATGAAAAATACAGAGTTAAGGTAGATTCCTCAGGTGAAACCCTGGCCAGAGTATTTGTTAAGCTTGCAGCTGCTAAAGCATATATGAATACGGGAGATATGGATAGTGCTTTTATTTTACTTCGGTCGATTGAAAAAGAGGCTGAGGAAATGAATTTGTATAATTACACAGAGGATATCTATAAATTGCTTGCCGAGTTTTTTGAAAGTAAAGGGTTAGAAGACAGGTCTGATGAATATTTTAAGAAATATGTTGAACTACTAACAGTAAACAGTAGAACTAATCGGGAAAGAGAAATTCAGGCATTGCAAATGGGCTTTGATCTAGCTAATCAAGCTGAGGAGAATCAAAGATTACTGGAACTGGCTGAACTCAAGGATGCAGCTGCACGAAGACAGACAATATATACGTGGATATTTTTGGGTTTATCTGTTGTTCTGGCTTTCATTCTTTATCGTTCTCAAAAGATCAGGACTGAATTAAGAACGACTAATCAACAATTAATCAATTCAAGAGAATTAATAATTGATCAAAATAAAAAGATAGAACAGCAAAACAGAGATTTAGAGGAAAAGGTTCAAAAAAGAACCAGGGCTCTTACGGGTGCAAATAATGAGCTTAGAACTCAAAATGATCAATTGGAGCAATATGCATTTATTACTGCTCATAATCTCCGGTCTCCCATAGCAAGGATGATTGGACTTATCCAAATTTTGAACGGACAGGAAAAAAGTGAGCAGGAAAAAATTCTGGGCCATATAAGGGGAGAAGCAAAGAGTCTGGATCAGATAGTTCAGGATCTTAACCAGATATTATCTATTCGGAAAGGTGCCGGAAAAGCATATGAGGAAATTGATATCAAAGAATTCATTTTAAATTTAGTTGAGCCATTCAAAAAGGAATTTGTTAGTGTTAATGGAGAGCTTATCGTTAATGTACCCGATGGAATTAAATGGAATCTGATTCCGGCATATTTTAAAAGTATTATTCAAAATTTGATCAACAATTCTTTAAAGTATCGAGATGCGAACAGAAAAATCCGTGTAGAAATTAATGTTGGAATAGAAGGGGGAGAGCTAGGTGTCGATATAATTGATAATGCAATTGGTATGGATATGGATGTAGTAAGGTCAAAGATTTTTGGGCTCTACCAGCGGTTTACTACTAATGTTGAAGGTAAAGGAATGGGTCTCTACATGGTAAAGCTTCAGGCAGAAGCGATGAATGGAAGGATTGAGGTGCAAAGTGAGAAGGGTGTGGGGTCGGAATTTTATCTTCGATTCCAGCATAATAGCTAGTTTTATAGATAGATCTTTTTGATTAACTTTCTGAAAACTGCTACTTCATGATAAAAATATTGTCTTCCTCGCAAATACGGGACGCTGATAAACACACCATAGAAAACGAACCCATCGAATCGATCGATCTCATGGAAAGAGCTTCAGCGTCATTTTCAAAATGGTTTATTGGAGAATTTCCCGGCAAATGTAAAGTTCATGTTGTTTCAGGTAAGGGAAATAATGGTGGAGATGGCCTCGCAGTAGCTAGAATATTAAAGCGAAATGGGTATGAAGTAAAGGTTTATACAACCTCTGATGAAGGTAGTGAAGATTTTAATATAAACTTTCACCGTTTACCGGAAGGCATAGAACGAAAGGTAGTAGATGATTCTCTGGGTTCTATTGAGACAGGAGTACTTATAGATGCATTATTTGGATCAGGTTTAGACAGGCCCATAGAAGGACGATATGCTAAAATCGTAAAAGAGATCAACCAGTTTGCCGGCCAGGTAGTTTCCATTGATATTCCCTCAGGAGTTTATGCAGATAATCCGGTTGATGGAGAGCATGTAGTAGAGGCTACACACACAGTTTCTTTTCAACTCCCAAAGCTAGCTTTTTTCATGGCTGAGAATGAAAAATTTGTTGGTGACTGGCATGTCGTTGATATAGGTCTGGATCAGAACTTTATTGATCATACTGACTCAAGAATTCACATGGTGACTTTGGAAGATGTCAGGTCTTACCTGAAAAAGCCTGCTAAATTTTCTCATAAAGGAAATATGGGTAGATCTATGTTGATATGCGGGTCTTCCGGGAAGATGGGAGCCTGTATCATTGCAGCAAGAGCAGCACTAAGATCAGGTGCCGGGTTACTTACCTGCTATGTTCCAGCTGTTGGTGAAAATATAATTCAGACTGCCGTTCCGGAGGCAATGGCCATGGTATCAACTTTTCAGGACTATCATGTTGAGGAAGCTAATTTTAAAGGGATGGATGCCGTGGGAATTGGTCCCGGATTAGGGACAGAGGACCAGACAGAAATGGCCTTGAGAAAGTGGATCAAACAACTTGAGGTTCCCGCTGTAATTGATGCTGATGGTCTTAATATGATATCATCACGTCCTGATATACTTAAGCATGTTCCCGAAGGAACTATATTTACTCCTCATCCAAAAGAATTTAGCCGGCTTGCCGGCGAAGCTGAGGACTCATTTAAGCGGCTGGAGATGGCCAGGGAATATGCAAAAAAACATAAGGTAATAATTGTATTAAAAGGAGCGTATACTGCAGTTTTTGATACCGAAGGGAGTGTTTACTTTAATTCAACGGGTAATCCGGGTATGGCAACAGGTGGTAGTGGCGATGCACTAACTGGAATTATCACTGCCTTACTGGGGCAGGGCTATTCATCTAAATGGGCTGCAATAGTAGGGGTTTTTATACATGGCCTTGCAGGTGATGAAGCAGCTGAGGACCTTGGGTGCATATCAATGACTGCAACGGATATTATCGATTATCTTCCGGACGCATTCAGACATGTAGAAATGAGATAAAAAAAGCTAAGAAGTTTCCTCCTTAGCTTTATATAGTTTGTTTGCATCTCATTTTAGAACTCACAATTTCCCGGAGTTCTAGGGAATGGAATTACATCTCTGATATTTGTCATACCTGTTACGAACAGCATCATTCTCTCAAATCCCAGGCCGAAACCACTGTGAACACATGAGCCAAATCTTCTTGTGTCTAGGTACCACTGCATATGCTCTTCTTCGATATTAAACTCCTTCATTCTGCTGGTAAGAACATCCATTCTTTCTTCTCTCTGGCTGCCGCCAACGATCTCACCAATTCCGGGGAATAAAATATCCATTGCTGCTACGGTCTTGTTATCGTCGTTTACCCTCATATAAAAGGCTTTGATATCTTTAGGGTAGTCTGTGACGATAACCGGTTTCTTGAAATGTTTCTCAACAAGGTATTTTTCATGTTCTGACTGCATGTCAACACCCCATTCATCAACCGGATAATTGAATTTTTTCTTTTTATTTGGTTTAGAATTTTTCAGGATATCAATCGCTTCAGTATATGTGCAGAATGCAAAATCATTATCTCTTACCATTTTAAGCCTTTCAAGAAGACTTAAAGCAGGGCGTTCATTTGCAGGTTTGTTTTTATTCTCGTCTTCCTCTCTTTTCGCAAGGAAGTTCAGATCATCCTCGCAATTCTCAAGAGCATAATTAACCAGGTATTTGAGGAAATCCTCAGCAAGCTCAGCATTGTCTTTTAGATCATGAAATGCCATTTCAGGCTCGATCATCCAGAATTCAGCCAGGTGCCTGGTAGTATTCGAATTTTCTGCTCTGAATGTAGGTCCAAAAGTATAAATATTACCCAGAGCCAATGCAGACAACTCTCCTTCCAGCTGACCGGAAACCGTCAAGTTAGCTTGTTTCTCAAAAAAGTCTTCTCTCCAGTCGACTTTCCCATCTTCTGTAAGTGGTGGGTTTTTAGGATCCAGCGTAGTTACTCTAAACATTTCACCCGCTCCTTCAGCATCAGAAGATGTTAAGATCGGAGTATGGACATTAAAAAACCCTCTGTCATTAAAGAATTTATGAACAGCAAAGATCATTGCATGTCTGATCCTGTAGATCGCACCAAAAGTTGTAGTTCTGACTCTTAAGTGAGCTTTTTCTCTTAAGAATTCCAGTGAATGCTTTTTAGGTTGTAGAGGGAACTTCTCCGGGTCTGATTCTCCGAGTACCGCTATTTTTTCTCCCAGGATCTCAATTGCCTGTCCTGATCCTTTTGATTCTACCACTTCTCCGGTTACTGAAAGGCATGCCCCGGTGGTTATTTTTTTGATCACTTCTTCACCGAACTTTTCAGTTTCTGCAACTATTTGAAGGTTGTGAATAGTTGAGCCATCATTAAGTGCAATAAAGTTGACCTGCTTACTTCCTCTTCTGGTTTTAACCCAGCCTTTCACTGTAACAGTTTCCCCTGTTTTTGGCTGGTCCAGCAATTCCTTAATTCGAATATATTCCACGATCTTTCTTTTTAGATTTTATGCGTGCCAATTATTTGGCTTCTTTATAAAAAGGATACACAATTATAAATGAAATGCGTATTTTTAGCTAAATTTTCTGAATCACCTCAAGTAAGATTTATCAGAAGAAAGAGGTGATTTAGTAATTTAAACTTCGCAAAAAAAGTATAAATTCAGCTTATTTTCAATGAAAAGCTGATTTATCACATTATTAGTATATTAGATTTTACTTTTAAACGGAATATATGCAAAAGTTAGGCTTATCACAGGCGCTACAACAAAAGTTATCACCACAGCAAATACAGTTTATCAAACTGTTGCAGGTGCCTACTGCCGAGCTTGAATCAAGAATAGAAGAAGAGCTTGAAGTAAATCCTGCTCTTGAAGAAGGGAAGGAAGAAAATACCGATGACTCGCTAAATGAAGATACTTATGAGGATGATTATGATGATGGTCCTGATATTGACGATTATTTAAGAGATGATGACTTTGCAGGCTATAAGATGCAAGGAGATGGGAGAAGTCCTGACGAAGAAGATAAATCAATGCCTGTAGTCGGGCAATCGTCACTGTCAGAACAATTGATTAGCCAGCTTGGGTTTACTGATCTCGAAGACAGGGAGTACCAGATCGGCCTTCAACTTATCGGTAGTATTGAAAGTGATGGATATATAAGGAGAGATCTTGAAGCAATCAGAAATGATCTTGCTTTTAGTCAGAATATTGAAACCTCAGTTGAAGAACTGGAGGAGATATTGAAGATTATCCAGGAATTTGATCCTCCGGGAATAGCGGCAAGAGATTTGCAGGAATGTCTGACTATTCAACTGGAAAGAAAAAATGAAGATATACCTGAGGTTAAGCTAGCTAAAAAGATCATTTTGGTTTGCTTTGATGAATTCACAAAGAAACATTACTCTAAAATATTGAAAAAACTTAATATTGAGGATGAGGATCTTTTCAAGGAGGCTGTAAATCTGATTACCAAATTGAATCCAAAGCCCGGAGGAGCATCTTCAGGAATTGCGCGGACTCAATATTTAATGCCAGACTTCATTGTAACCAATAACAATGGAAACCTGGAATTGTCTCTGAATAGTAAAAATGCACCGGACCTGAGAATCAGCCGGTCTTATTCAGATATGCTTGATGCTTATGATAAAAGTGACAAAAAGGATAAGAAACTTAAAGAAACAGTCACATTTGTAAAGCAAAAGCTTGATTCAGCCAAATGGTTTATCGATGCTATTAAACAAAGGCAGAATACATTACTTTCTACAATGAACGCCATTCTTCAGTATCAATATGATTATTTTCAGGAGGGAGACGAGTCTGAGCTTCGCCCGATGATTCTAAAAGATATTGCTGATAAGATTGGAATGGATATCTCCACAGTATCAAGAGTAGCAAATAGTAAAGCTGTTCAAACTGAATTCGGGATTTTTCCTTTAAAATACTTTTTCTCAGAAGGTATTTCTACTGAAAGTGGAGAGGATGTATCAAGTCGTCAGGTCAAACACGATTTAAAAGAGCTTATTGAAAAGGAAGATAAGCGTAAACCGCTTTCTGATGATAAACTGGAAAAACTACTGAAGTCTAAAGGGTATAATATTGCCCGGAGAACGGTGGCGAAATACAGAGAGCAAATGAACATACCGGTTGCCCGCTTAAGAAAGGAGATTGTTTGAATAAAAAACTAGCACTGATTTTTTCAACGATATTTCATCCGCTATTAGTTCCGGGACTATTGATCTGGAGCCTGTACCTGATAAGCCCGATGATTGTAACTCCGCTCACTGGTGAAAGCTTTTATGTCTATTTGCGCGTGGTTTTTTTAATGACAGGAGTTTTTCCCTTGATTTTGCTACTGTTACTGAGGATGACTTATATTGCTTTCCTGACAAGATTGTTTTTTTACAGGATCATTAAAAACCAGTCAGTAGTTTCTTTTTTACTCCAAAATAAACCCTTGCTGGTTTCTATTAGAAAGCATAAAAAAGGTAAAGCTTTTACTATGCCTCTAAGAAATGAAAGAATCTTTCCTTTTTTGATGATCAGCCTGATTTATTGCATGTCATGTTATTTGTTTGTTTTCAGGTTTAGTATCAACTCGGTTACAAATGCAATTTTTATAGCCATGACTGTGCTGGTTATCCTGGTCACGATCATCACAATTTTTTTTAAAATCTCTATACATGCAACCACATTATCGGCTTCTGTTGGTATCGCATTTGGATATGGGATATACTATCCTGTAATAACAAATTATTTTTGGTACGTAGCTGTAATCGTGGCTATTTGTGGGATAGTCTCTACTGCCAGGCTTGCCCTGGGATCGCATAACCTTAAAGAAGTAATTGGAGGATTGATTCTTGGATATGGCGTTGGCCTGATGGCAATGATTTTACATTAAAAAAACCGGATGAGGATCCGGTTTTCTTAAAATAATATTAAAGTTCTTATTTAGAATATTCTCAATGCAACACCTGCAGAAGATTGCGTCGCGTTAATAAATTCTGCCGGTGATTCATCATCCTGGAATATTTTAGAGAAATTGTGTCTGTAATAACCCATTACCCCTCCAAATCCAATTTTAAATACTGCACCGTACCTGAATGATTCAAGACCGTAATCTGACTTTTCTTTATACTTACGTGTATCTCCTGAAAACTCATATTTGATTTTTGTTTTACCACCTAGAGAATAACCAACGTATCCTCCGAGAGCGACCTTGAAACTTCTTCTATAGTCAGATTTATTTAAGTGCCACATGAATTCTACCGGGACATCAATGTAGGTTGTGAAAAAACCTGTTTTGTTAATGCTACCGGGAACTAAATTAGAAGCAGGGGCAAAGACTGCTTCATCACCAATATCGACAAAAACATTGTTGCCGTCATAAGATTGTTTTTCAACTGCTAATGCTAGGCCGGGATGAAAAGTCAGTCCTGATTCTTCTCCCAAATTAAACTGTAGCTGGTAATTAAATTGGATTCTTTTAGATGCAAACCAATTAGAACCGATAGAGTCAGGTTTGTCAAAAGTAAAGTTAAATCCAACTTCTGTCCATAAATTACCAGGCACACTATTCCAGGGTGAGGTTTTTTCCTCTTCCTGACCAAATGAAACAGTATTAATGAATATAAAAAGTAAACTGAAAATGGTTAAACGCATGTTGCTAGTTTTTTGTGCTTTAAAACGTGGACAAAGATAGTATAATTGTAAAATTCTTGGGCATAATTTTTAAATAAGTCAAATATTTAATTACATTTGCACTCCCATTTGGTCAACTGCACCTCAGTGCAGAGTGATTAAAACCAAGGACTCGTAGCTTAACTGGATAGAGCACCTGGTTACGGCCCAGGAGGTTGGGGGTTCGACTCCCTCCGAGTTCACTACAACCCTGATATGCTTAGCATCGTCAGGGTTTTTTTATTGCCTGCAATATAAATTCAAGAAATCTTTTCTTATCAAAAAATCTGTTAAAAGATGTAATAAAAAAAGGATTACCATAAGGCAATCCTTTTAACTACAAAATTAATTTTTTATCAGTTTCCAAATCTAAAAGCTCCGTAGATTTGCCCATAGCTGTTTTTTGCATCTCCCAGTAAAAATTTAGCATCATCACTGTCTGCAATTTTTGCCATACCTAAATTATATCTGGCGCCTACCTGGAAATTTTCACCAATGTTAACTCCTAGACCTGCAAGGAATCCCCAGTCAAAGGAATTGAAATTATCTTTATCAACACTTTCGGAAAATTCTCCAAGGTCCCCATCTGAAGTTACATCAGATCCGACAAGATATCCACCATAAATACCACCGTGAATTTCAGCAGCATCGCCTAACTTGATTACAGCCATAACTGGTAAATCAATATAATGCATGTTAAAATCTACTTCCTGATCTAAAGTTCCTCCACTATAAGTAGAGCTGTTACCTTTACCGGAATATAGCAGCTCTGCCTGTAATCCCAGACCTTCATTAATTTCCCATTGGCTAAAAAAACCTGCGTGGAAACCATATCGGGCATTTTTATCATCTACTTCGTCTGCGTAAAAGTTTGATGCATTAAATCCTCCTTTTACACCATAGATTTGAGCATCTATCGCTGTGACTGATAATATAAATAGTGCTATTATTAATATTCTTGATTTCATATTAGTCGATTTTTAGATTATAAAATTTTTGGTTGTATTAAAGCTCGCCATTTTTTGCAGCTTCTTTCATGTCCTCATTTGCGAAAATTGCTACTTCAACTCTTCTATTTTGTTGACGACCAGCTTCGGTATCATTAGTCGCAATGGGTTGACTTTCACCATAACCAACGGCTTGAAGACGATCTGTAGCTACTCCATGCGCAGCGAGATATTCAGTTACTCGATTTGCTCTTTTTTCAGACAAAGCCTGATTGTAAGATTCAGTTCCTGTGGCATCTGTGTGTCCCTCAATTAATATGTTAGTGTCTTCATATTTTTTAAGAGTTTCAGACATTTCATCAAGGTTGTCTTTTGTTGCCTCAGTAAGAGTATATTCATCTAAAGGGAACATTAAACCTGAGTCGAAGGTAATTTTAATCCCTTCACCTACTCTTTCAACATCTGCGCCTTCAAGATCTTCTCTAAGTTCTTCAGCCTGCTTGTCCATGTGTCTTCCTATCAAAGCACCAGCTGTACCACCAACTGCTGCACCGATAATTGCACCGATAGCAGTGTTATCAGATTGATTCCCTATAATTCCTCCGATTACGGCACCACTACCTGCACCTATTGCAGCTCCTTTTTGAGTGTTGTTAGCTTTACATCCGAGAAATACTATAATGGAAATACTTAATAGTACTTTTGATATTGTTTTTAAATACATAATTACTTCTCATTTTTTCTATCCTATAAAAAAACAAGAAGCCTGCCAATGAAATAAAATAGTTGTTTTATCTGTCTATGGTCAGATGTTTGACTAGTAGTTAAGCGCTTTATTTAAATAGTTATTTCTAGTGTTGAAATAATTATATTACAGAGGCTTTCGGTAATTTGTAGGGTGTAGAATAATTATATAGTAAGGGGAATGTTTTCCACAAATATCAGGCTTCGATAGCTAGTTTCTTCTTAGTACTTCTTGGGGATATAGCTTTGTCAGCTATAAGGACATCAAATTGAGTGAATTTTTGTTCTTCTGAAGTAAAAGCTATTTCACCATTTAAAACTTCAACAGCTTTTTTGGTAATATACAGTCCTAAACCATTTCCTTTACCGTATTCAAACCCAACAAAGAACATGTCATAGATCTTGTCCCAAACATCTTTGGAAATACCAGTGCCATTGTCTCTGATAGTAATTTTCACCTTCTTATTTTCCTCTCTTATTTTTATTATAATTTGTGGATCAGGCTTTTTGCTATAGACGCAAAACCGGATTGAATTTTCAATCAGATTTGAAAGAATAATAGAAACCAGTATTGGAGAAATAATATATGTCATACCTGGCTCTATATCTTTTTTTATTCGAATGTTGTTTTCAGAGATTTCCTTTTCAAAAGAATCTAATATAGAATCTACGCTTCCTTCAAAGTCTACTAATTCAGCTGAATCAGGTAAATGAATATGGCTGATCATTTGAAGTTTTTGTAGCAATTCATCCATTTCAAAAGCAGTTTGAGCAGCTTTTTCAAATAAAACCAGGGAATCCCCCTCGAGCGTAAGCTTGGCAATATTGTGCAGCCCCAAAATCGAAGAAAGTGGTCTTCTTAAATTGTGTGCTGAGCGGTAAAGAAACTGATCCAACTCATTATTTATTTTAACAAGTGATTGGGTTTTGTCACTCACTAATTTTTCAAGTTGAGAATTGATTCTGGCAACTTCATTATTTGCTGATTTAAGCTCGTTCTTTTGCCTTATGTAAATTCTGACCAGTAGTACTAAAATGAAAGTGAATATGATGAGTCCAACAAATATTAAAGTAATTTTTAAAAGTTTATTCTGAAACTCTTCCTGTTCTTTTAATCTAAGTTCTTCACTCTTTTTAAGTTGCCCCTGAATGCCTTCCAGGTTTTCTAGTTTAGCTCTTAATTCGTTAATTATCTTCAGATAATCAGATTGATAACCTGTAAACAATTGTTGACTGGTAAGTAAAGCATTCTCAATAGCGTCAACCTCAGCAGCCAGATCTCTTTTTTGGTTCTCGGTTAAGTTGTCGGTTTGTCCACTTAATCGTTCATTTACCCTGCTTAATCTTAGCTGAAAATCATTTTTATTTTGAATAATAGATTCTTGTTCATTTTCGGCACTTCTTTTTAACAATTCAAGCTCTCTTTCTATGGTGGAATTTCCATCCGGAGCTATTTTAGGTTCAGGTCTTTTAGAACTTAGAAAAGAAGATTGTTGATATAGTCTGTAGAATTTTTCATTTATAAGCTTTTTTTCGTCCTTATTAAACGCTTTAATGTCCTGAAGCATTAAGGCCCTGTAAAAACTTTCTATAGTGGTTATGGTGTCAAGAAAAGCTAATTCAGGATTGTCATTATTGATTTCTATATCTTTTTCATCGTTTTCTACTATTTGTTTAGTAGATGGTTTTTCCAGGCTGGTAACTACAAGTTGAGAAGTTTTTGATTCGATTTTATTTGTTGTGACATTATAGCCGGGGACGATTAGCGTATACTGATCTCTTAATTGGCTGTCCTTAGGATATGGTATGGTTACATATCCTTTTTCATTTGATTTCCTGGTGATTTTTTGAGGCCCTTCCAGTATCACTACATTGTTTGCGACAGGATTGTTATCAGAATTTACTAATCTGAAGGTTATTTCTTCGTAATTCTTTTTTCTTAAAATGATTTCTAAAATTCCCCTGGAATAGCTCCATGATTCAGCTTCCAGTTCCGGATTTTTAATTTTGATCTTTTCAGGAGGGAGTGATTCAGAGTCAAGACTTACAAATGCGATTCCTTTACTATTTGTAGGTATATAATCCATTCCTTCAACGGAAACCTCAATATTATCAACGGGATTGAGAGAATTATCTAAAGTATGTACCTGGATGGTAGTTGTTTGTGCATTAATGCTGATTGAAATAATCAATAACAATATAATTTGACGAAGTTTACATCCGCTCAAAAGAATAATATTATCGATTATGGAATGAGTTGACATTTAGTTGATTTTATTATTTACACTAAATAATTCTTTAACAATCACTATTTTATAAGTTGATTGTTCTTCACGGTTTCTGGGAATGTCCAGGTTTATGAGGGCTTCTCCAAGGTATTTATCACTTACTTTTATGTAAAAATCTCCATCATATGGTATGTTTATCTCGAATTGACCATCATTATCACTTTTTGAATTGCTCACTACCTTTTTTCTGTTCTTATCTATCAATAATAGTGTTGCGTTTTTAAGCAATGAAGTGTTCTCATCTACATTATTAAGATCTTTTAATCTTAGAGTCCCTGATATAAGTAGTGGAAAAGATTGAAGAGATATTTTTAAATGGTATATGTCGTCATCGAGAGCATTTTTATTTCGATTAGATGAAAAATATCCCTTCTGCCCTTCATTGAATAACACGAGTCCAAAATCATCAAAATTAGTATTTACCGGATAACCAAGGTTTTTTAAGTTACTGAATTCATTTTCAATTGCTATGACACTATAAATATCCATTCCTCCCAGGCCGGTGTGGCCATCTGAGGTAAAATAAAATGAATTTCCGTTTTTGTAAGGGTAAGATTCATTTCCTTTTGTATTGACTAAAGAACCGAGGTTTACAGGCTTTCCCCATTTTCCGTTATTGAAAGACGAATAGTAAAGATCAAAACCTCCATAACCCCCGGACATATCAGAAGAGAAATATAACTTTTGTTCTGTTGAGTTAAAATAAGGGTGATTTGTAGAATAACCAGGGTTATTTATTGGCAGAGAAATTGGCTCAGACCATTTATCTTTTTTCCTGGTTATCATTACTATTTCTAACCGGGATTTTTTTGCAATAGTAGAAACAGGGCTGTTTTTTGAATAGAAAATAGTGTCACTATTTTCACTTATATAAATATTTCCTTTGTGGTATTTTGATTTGATTCCTTTTAAAAACTCTTTAGGTTTTTCATAGTAGGCCAAATCTAATAGTGAGTCATATTTTTGTTCTGAAATAAACCACCTTAAAAAATTCCTGTTAGTCTGTCCGTCAACTACTTTTAACCCACCATACGTAGGCTGATCGCTCAAATACACAATTCCCTTTTCAGAAATAGAAACACCAAATTCTCTTTGGTCTGTATTGATTGGTAATTTTTTAATTTCATACAAAACAGAATCTTCATATAAAAAGTCCCTGTTTTCTAATTGCCATATTTGTTTAGCGACAAGTTCATTAGATGGATTGGTATTTTGATACTTTTTAAACCAATTGATAGCCTGGTTGTATTTTCCGGCATCAGTTAAGTAATTTCCCAGCATCAACATTTCCGCTGAAGAAAGATTCAAGTTTGTATCAGCATACTTTAAAAGATAATCAGCAGCTTTTAAGGGTGCATCAAGTCCTTTATATGTAATAGCTAGCTTTTTAATTATATTCTTATTTCCAGGGTCAGATTTATTTACATCGAGATATAATAGAAGTGCCTCTTTATAATTCCCTTGATTAAATTCTTTATCAGCTCTTTTCTCATCAGACTTTAATTCTGAAAATATCGTTTGGCCAAAGGAATAATTGACTGATATGATCAAAATAAAACAATATGTAAAAATTCTCTTTTTCATCACCTCGGATTTCTTATACCAGATTTCTTACTATTAAATATATAATTGATCATTAATTCATTAGAGCCTTTCTCAAATATGGAATTTTTGCCTGTTGGGTAATCGAAGGCATACCCGATTTTTAATTGAGGTAGAATTACTGCTTGCATTAAAAAATTTATTGAAGATTGATGCCTGTAGGAAACTCCAAAAGTAAGGACTTCATTTATTTCTGCTTGTAAATTGGCATCATAGGTTACAGGTAGTCCTTTCGTATAGTTAATTAAGACACCCGGATAAATATTCAGATTGTTGGAAACAGTTATTTTGTAATTACTTAAGAGAAAAACACTCGTTTTATCTAGGTAATATGTTAAACTATCTGTTTTTACTTCACCATTAACTGGATAGGAAGGGATTGAAAGACTGAAATTAAATCTATCACTGGTGTAAAGTATACCAAACCCAGCTTCAAACCGTGTTAAATTAAAATCTGCAGAAGAGATTTTTGGATCTAGTGGATTTTGAGCATAAGGTAAAAGACTACTATAATTCGACTGAATATTTTTGATTCCTGTCTGAATACCTAACGCTAAGTACTTTTCTCCTGTGAAGTTTATTCGGTATGAATACGCTGCCAATGCAGTGAAGTTTTTGTGAATTCCAATTCTATCATTGTTAAGGATTATTCCCATTGCACTATTTTGGCTTTTAATAAGTGAATGGGCACTCAGTGTTTGAGAGACTGGCATTCCTTCAATATTAGACCATTGGCTTCGATAAACTGCTGTAAGACTTAATGCATCATCTGATCCTGCATAAGCAGGGTTTATAATGAATTCGTTATTCAAATATTGTGTAAAGGGACCATTCTGAGCAATTGAATAGAAAGAGATATTCAATAGAAATACTAAAAAAGATATCTTACCTATCCGCCTTAAGATCTTATCTGAGAAGCTCCACATAACCCTGAATTTTAATGTTATTACCTATTACAATATTGTAGAAATAAGTGTCAGTAGGAACATCTGCATTATTTCCTGAACTATTGGATTTCCCATTAAAAACAACTGAAGTATTATTATAACCAGTTGCCTCGTAGACCACCCTTCCCCAGCGATCAAAAATCGAAACCCGGTTATCGGGATAGGACTCTATATTTTCAATTATCCAGACATCATTATAAGTGTCGTTGTCAGGAGTGAAAATTTTATAGGGTTTGATGTTGGATGAAACATCCTCCTGAGGTAGAAATTTTACTGTAAACTCTCCCGAAGTACACAGGGCTGGAATACCATCGTCACATACTTCGATATTAACTTTCGAGTATTGTGATTGTAAATCAACAGTTGATATTTCAAGGCATTGATTTGCCTGGGTCCGATTAGTGATCTGACCTCCTGTTGAATTGATAGAATAGTCGTTAATAAAAATATTATCCTGATCTGGGTCCGAGATAACCGGGCAAACTTCAACCCGGTCACTTTTAATTACTTCAAGGGTATCATTTTGTATAATCGGAGGATGGTTGACCACTATGCTGACAGTAAATTCTTCTGTTGTTTTATTTTGAGAATTGTCAGTTGCAGTATATCTGACAAGTGTTTTGCCCTCAGGGAAGTTATCATTTGGTTTATGGCTGGAAAATAAAGTAGCAGCACAATTATCAACAACTGTTGGGTCTGCCCAGGTTACTGCTGAACCTCTTTTATCTGTATTTATAATAATATCATTGGGAATTCCATTGATTACAGGAGGTGTATCATCTTTTACAATAATATCAAAAGAGCAGACACTTGCTCCTTGTATGTCTGTATAAATGTATTCAACGTTAGTTCTGCCTAGAGGAAATATGTCTCCTGAATAGAAGTTTTGTGTTTTTGAGAAGATATTCTCGAAATCACCTTCGGGTTCGTTCCAGAATGCCTGACTTTCACAATTCGAATTTACACTGACAATCACGTCATTCGGACAGTAAGTAATTTCAGGACCTGAAACTCCTTGTACAATAATATTGAATGAGCAAGTCGTAAGATTGTTACTTTCGTCGTAGGCTTTATATGTAACAACATGACTTCCTACATTAAAATAATCACCCGGATTATGTGACCGCTCAACCCTGCTGATTGAGCAATTATCAGTAAATTTTGGTTCAGTCCAGGAAATACTTTGATATCCTTCTCTGTAAATATCGTTTGGGCAAGAGGTATTATAGGATGGGAAAATATTATCTGATACAATTATGGAAAATGAACATGTTGAAGAATTGCCAGCCTCATCCGTTGCAGTATAGGTTACGGTATGAAAGCCTTTTTCAAGAATACTTCCCTTTTCAATATTAGAATTTAAAGTAAAAGTTCCGCTGTTATCGCTTACAATTGGATCACTCCATCCGGCAGTAGCTGTACAACCTGTTTCTGAAGTATAAATTGTTTGATTTCCCGGGCAATATTCAAAAACCGGAGGCTCGGTGTCCGCTTTTTTTATGGCTTCGCTGCCATAGTTGGTAATGCAAAAATCCTCTGAACAATTGCCATCATCTTTACAACTTCCATTATCATTAAATGCAGGGCATGTATTGCCACAATTCATGCATCCACTATTAGTATTGTCGAAATTTGAAAGTACATTGACTGTCCCGATACCTTCCCACTTTAATTCATTAATTTTATTATGAAGATTGCCTTCTACAGTTAAACTTCCATTAATAACAAAGCTTAAGCTACAAGGATTGCCAGCTTCACACTGGCTGTCGGCACTTTCAGCATGCAGGTTTCCTTTGATATAAACATGAACTCCGGAAGGTATGATCACCTGTCCGTTGCCCGAAGAAAATAGTTTTAAGGAACCATCAATAAATATATCTTCCGGAGCGTCAAATGTAAATGAATCACTGGTGCTCAATGAAATATTTTTTCCAAGTTCAAGATTTTGTATTGGTAAAGAGCAAGTATTGGAAATTTTTAGATGTGAATTATTATTGAAGTCAACAATACAATTGCCTTTTACATTCGATTGCAAAAAAAGCGATGTTAATAGAAAGAATACGATCTTTAAAAAGCTATTAAACTTATAATTTGTCATAAAAATTCAAAATGACGGGTAAAATCCCTTCACTCATAAAAAATCCACAAAAAAATATTTATCCCACGAAGACAATATAGAGATAAAATATGAATATTCGAAAAATATATTGAATTAATCTACTTTTTACGATGATAAATAATGTGTGTATTATTTAAATTGAATTAGTTTATGAGTTTTTGATAAGTGGACATTCAGAACAAAATAGCAAGACGTTTATATCATATGTCGAAAGGGTGTTAATTCTAAAAACTAATAAATGCCCCTGAAGTCTTGATTCAATATTTATTTATTATATTCGAAATTATTATTTGAACAACTATATTTCAACGAACCGAAATCAGACATGTCAAAAAATGGATTATTGATTCTCGTAACATCAGTCGCTGCTCTTGGTGGACTACTTTTTGGTTACGATACCGGGGTGATCAATGGCTCCCAGTTTTACTTCACTAAATACTTTGAATTAGATTCCGTAATGCAAGGATGGGTTGTGTCCAGTGCATTAATAGGATGTTTTTTTGGAGCCTTGCTAGCTGGCCCTTCGACTCGGGTTATCGGTAGGAAAATCACTTTGATTATATCGGCAGTCTTATTTACGATGTCTGCCTGGGGATCAGGATTGCCAGAAATTTTACCTGAATCTATTCCATTATTAGTGACATTCAGAATATTAGGAGGTTTAGGTATTGGTCTGGCATCAATGGCAGCGCCAACTTATATCGCTGAGATAGCACCAAAAGATCGTAGAGGTATATTAGTTACTTTTTATCAGTTGGCTATTGTAACCGGTTTCTTCGTAGTATTCCTGGCTACTTATTTTATTGGACAGAATTTTACTCCAACAGAAAATATTGAGGTTGGTTGGAGATGGATGTTCTGGTCAGAGTTAATTCCTTGTTCATTGTTCTTAATATTAACTTTTTTTATTCCTCAAAGTCCGAGATGGTTAGTGCTAGCAGGACGTGAAGATGATGCGTTGAAAGTATTAAACAAACTTCACGAACCGGAAGCCGCACAAAGAGAAATCACAGAAATAAAGCAATCACTTCAAAAAGAACAGTCACTGGAGAAAAAGGAAGTTTCAATTTTTCAGAAGTCTGCTCTTGCGATTATCATTATAGGTTCATTGCTTTCGTTATTCCAGCAATTAACGGGAATAAACGCTGTATTATATTATGGTAGTGATATTTTTGAGAAGGCACTTGGTTTCAAGCAAGAAGATGTATTGGCTCAGCAGATTCTCTTAGCTGCAGTAAACTTCATCTTTACCTTTATCGCAATGTTCACTGTCGATAAACTAGGTAGAAAGCCTCTGATTATTATTGGTAGTTTTGGTATGTTGTTAGGATTCATCATGCTCGGTGGTTCGCTTTATTTGAACCAGGTAGGCCTGGTGTCATTAATCGGAGTATTGATGTTCATTGGTTCATTCGCAATGAGTATGGGTCCTGTGACCTGGGTTCTTCTATCAGAAATGTTTCCTAATAAAATCAGAAGTATTGCTATGTCTATAGCAGTGGCTGTGCAATGGGCCGGTAACTACCTGGTTTCTCAGACCTTCCCAATTATTGCCAACAGTGAAGTAAATGTTGAAGGCCCATGGAATAAATCACTTCCTTATTTCATATTTTCGATTTGCATAATCTTATTGATATTGTTTACCAGGAAATTTATTATTGAAACTAAAGGCCGTAGTCTGGAAGAACTTGAAGATATCTGGGCTGAGAAATACGGTAAGATTGAATAAAAGATTATTACTTTTAATAGAATTAGCCTTGTCTTTTTGACAGGGCTTTTTTATTGGATAACGATTTCTTCGCAATATGAAGTTCCTTGAGGGCATTCAGGTGTTTCAGCTGTCATGCACATATTATAAGTGCCCTGAGTAAATTGGTAGAAAAACTGATTGTCTCCATTACCATCTTCAAATTCGGATGCTAACAAATCGCCGTTTTGGTAAAGTTCCCAGCTGTAACCTATGCTGTTCATTTGAGCGAAATCAGCCATAAACGTATAGTTGTTTTCGGTAGAATCACTCACGTTAAAGAAAAGCTGAGGGCATGGATCTTCGACAAAAATCGTTTCGCAATACTCTGTACCCAACATGCAATCATCGGTACTTGCAGCTATGCAAACTGTATATTCACCTGGTTCGAAAGTTCTCGTTAATTGATTGTCACCCTGATAGTCAACTCCATCATTTTCTATAAATTCCCCGTTTATATACCATTGATATCCCGGTATACTATCGACTTGAGGAAAATCTGCAATAAAGGTATAATTAGTTATGTTATCTGTTCTGGTTGTAAATGACAACTGAGGACAGCCCTCACAATTATTAAGAAGGTTTAATACCTCGAATTCATTATTAAAAACTATTACAGAGTCTAAGCTGTAAATCAATAAATTTTGTGGAAAATTCAGACTCAAAGGGGTATTTTCAGGTTTTCTGTCTATAAAATCGAGAAACTGACCGGCATTTTCAAATAGTGTATCATTTGCCCTGGCAGGGTATCCAAAATCAAAGCACTGGAGGAATTTATTTAAAAAATCTTCTTCGAATGTTTTTATGCCGATTTCATTAAGAAAATTATTAAACTCCGATTCATTATTTATAACCCTGATGGTTCCAGCTACATCAATTTCTGCTGGAAATTTGATTTCACTTACATAAAAATCAGCAGATTGGCCTTGCAAAACCGAATTTAGCCCTTGTTCATCGATGATCTCAACGATAACTCCGTTGGTGTAGGTTACATAGATGGGGAAAACAAAGGTGATTCCATTGTCAGCGATTCCTTCGAATGGATCATTATATGCATTTAAAAAGGTGAGCAAGGCAGTACTTTCTGTGGTTTGGATATCTTGCTGAGGTTGAAGATCAAGATCATTATCCACGCACGAATATAACGTGATAATTGCTGTGAGCAACAGGATAATATTTGTAATTGATCTTTTCATAAAGTTAAGCAAGCACCAAGATAATATTTATTGACAATTCGGGCCTTATATAAAGAAGAAAATAAAGGCCGCCGGGATCAGAAGCGGCCTTCGAATTATGAACAAAAAAGCAACTTAAAATCTAATCTCTTCACACGTTTGGTAATTGTCACAATCACCATCTACTTGTTTCAGACATACTACGTAATCATCATCAGGCTGGAAGTACAAGGTGAATGTATGCCCGCTTTCACTACCGGCCTGCCTGGTTTTACCTCCCTGGTAATCTCCGTTGATGTAAACAGACCAGCTGTAAGTTATTGAATCTCTATCCTGGAAATCTGCCGTAAAAGTATAAGTTGAATCATTATCGTCTTTTGCATAACTAAAACGCAGGTCTCTGCATTCAGCTACCGTTCCCGACGAATCATTAGGAGTATCATCAAATTGAATAGTATAATTTTCACAATAACTAATGCTTTCAGGGCACTCTGGAGTTTCTGTGATAAGACAAACTTCATAAGTTCCCTCAGATTCGAATATATAATTGAGGTAGTTGTCACCATCATGCTGATATCCCTCGCTTTCAACAATTTCCCCATTGACCATCCAGCCATACCATGCAAGTGTATCTGGATTGCTGATTTCTGCAAAAAATTCATAGTTTCTCGAGCTAATGATGTTTTTTGTGAATGAAAGGTTTGGGCAACCATAGTTAATGGGATCATAGGTGATAGATTCACAAAAGGTAAGCTCACTGCATTCATCGGTATTCGCTTTAATGCATACTCTGTGCTGGCCAGGATTAAACTGCCAATAAAGTGTGTCTGATGTGGAGTCCACTGCGATTTGTCCGACAGGCTCACCGTCAACATACCACAAAAAGGGTGTTTCATCTATTCCTTCAAAATCTGCTGTGAAAACATAAACACCAAAAGAATCATGTTCATAGGTGAAATGTAGTTCAGGACACTCTGTGCTGTCCGAAGATGTTGAGTCATTGTCAACAACACCATTATCTTCGTTTGGATCGTCACCATTTACCGGTTCGCTTTCTTCAAAACAGGCTGTTGCCAGTAAAAGTAGAAATGCTGTAAAATAAGCTGGAATTCTAAAGTTAGTCTTCATTTTAATAATTTTTTATGGGTTGAAAAAATATGGGATTCCCCGTTTTGCCATTAAGACGCATGAACCATATCCATACCCTACCCCCTCAACTAAAAAAAATTAAATGATTTGAGAAAAAAGTAAAATCGTATAGCTTTAGGTTTCAATTATGCCTGAGAAAAAAAGATCTGTATGTGATGAAAAGAATTTTGATTCTCTTTTTAAAGAGGAGGCAAGATCTCTGTTTTCTTATTTAAGTTATCGGTTTGGAGATAAAGAACAGGCAAATGATGCAGTCCAGGATGCCTTTGTGAAGCTCTGGCAAAAATGCGCAGAGATTCCATACGAAAAGGCAAAAGGATTTTTGTATACGGCAGCCAGTAACCTGATGACAAGCGTAAAGCGGCACGAACAAGTCAAATTAAAATACTATGAAAAGGTCTCTAAAATCGATTCGGATAAGGAAAACAACGTATCGCCAGAATACCTGATCATTGAAAAAGAATATATGGATCACTTAACCGAAGCGATAAATAACCTGCCGGATCGACAACGTACAGCCTATCTTCTCAACAGGGTAGAAAAAAAGACTTATAAAGAAATTGCAGAAATTATGGAGGTCAGCCCAAAGGCAATTGAAAAATTAATGCACAAAGCGTTAATTAAGATTAAAAAAATTCTGGATGAGGGGGTAGGGTAAATAAGGTCCTGTTCGTTATTATTATAAGCAGATAAAATATGAGTGAAAATTTTGACGATACATTTCTGGCCCGCTGGCTAAACAATGAACTCACCGAAGAGGAGAGAAAAGCTTTTGAAGAAAGTGAGGATTTTAAAAAATATCAGAAGATAATCGCCGCTACTGAAAATATTGAGCGTGAATCTTTTGACGAAGAAATGGTATTGCAAAAAATTAAAGCTCAAACATCACAAAAAGCCAGTGTTTCAGGTAAAACAACATCAGTGTGGTGGTGGAGTGCCGCTGCTGCAGTAGCAATAATCTTTGCTGCATTTTTATTCTTTTACCATCCCACCACAGAAATAAAAACAGGGTATGGCGAAATTTCTGAAGTGGTATTGCCTGATGGCTCAAAGGTAATGGTCAATGCAAACTCGCAGATAGAATTTAATGAAGATAAATGGAATGAGAATCGGGTGGTTACTCTTAATGGAGAAGCTTTCTTTGATGTCGAAAAGGGTATGAAATTCACAGTTTCAACATCATCAGGCCAGGTGTCTGTATTGGGGACGGAGTTTAATGTATCTCAGCTTAATGGCTATTTTTTCGTAGCCTGTTATGAAGGGCGGGTTCTGGTCGAATCAGGAGCAAAAAGTATTGAGCTAAGTCCGGGAATGATGGTGCAGATTAGTGATGATAAGGTAAATCAAAAGAATACGGATTTGAATTCACCGGCCTGGTTGTCTGATTACAGTGAGTTTGATAATGCACCGATCAATTATGTTTTTCTAACCCTTGAAAATCAATATGGAGTTAAAGTCAGAGCAGAAAATATTTCTGAAGAACTAACATTTAGCGGTCGTTTTCCTAATGATGATTTGAATACTGCGCTGGAAATTATATCTGGTTCACTTGGAATTGAATACGAACAAAAACAAGGTGAAATAATTTTTACAGGAAATTAATGAGAGTATTTTTTGCTATTTGCCTTCTTGTAACTTCGATTTGTTGTGTCTGCGGGCAATCGGAAACTTCTCAGGTATCTGAAGTAAAGCTCGAAACAGTTCTTTCCGACCTGCAAAGCATTCACCAGGTTCGGTTTTCTTATATCGATTCGGTTATTACTGACAAAACAATAGAACCGATTAGCTACGAAGGTCAACGTCTCCAAGATATAATATGGAGACTGGAACGGGTGTTAACTCTTAATTTCATAAGGGTGAATGAAAATAATATCGTTATCAGACCTTTTGCAGATGAAGATAAGGTAGAAGTATGTGGTTATTTGAAAGACGATCTCGGCGAACCTGTATATAATGCTTTTCTTAAAATAAAAGGACAAAAGAAATCCACTCAAAGCGATAAGCGAGGATATTTTGAATTTAACGAGGTTCACTTCGGTGGTGAAATATCTATTCAACATTTAGGGTTTGCGAAAACTGAATTATCTGTAAAAAATATTTATCAAAATGAATGTCCTGAAATAAACCTGGATGACCAGGTAAATAAATTACCTGAATTAGTTTATAGTGATTTCCTGGTTGGGGGAATGTCTAAAGTCAATAACGAAATAATTCTTAAGCCCGACGAACTTGGAACATTACCGGGACTAATCGAGCCGGATATTTTGCAGAGTATCCAACAATTGCCGGGAGTAAACGGGCCTTTTGAGACAGCATCCGGAATATATGTTAGGGGAACATCTCCTGATATGAACCTGGTGAAGTGGAATGGAATAAAGACTTACAACCAAAGCCATTTTTTCGGAATGCTTTCAGCTTTTAATCCGTATGTTATTGAGGAAGTGTTGTTTGTAAAAAACGGCGTAAGTCCTGAATACGGAGATCGAATTTCAGGAGTGATCGATTTGAAGTCAGATAAAGAAATAAATGATGAATTCAAAGGCAGTGCCGGCTTAAATATGATCTACGGGGATGTTAATTTTAATATTCCGGTAATAAAAAATAAATTGTCAGCAACAGTTTCAGCTCGCCGGTCTTTTAACGATTACCTGGAGACATTTACCTATGATAGCTATTCCAAAAGGGTATTTCAAAATACAAAGATTGGGGAGTTGCCTGCTTCAACAAATCAAACTTCTGATAATAAATTTTATTTTAATGACTTTACTACAGGAATAAACTACCAGGTAGATAATAAAAATAAGATTACTTTCAATTCGCTTTATACTGAAAATGACCTTCAATTTCAGTCCGATGATCAGGATGTCAGGTATACTGATTTTCTTAATACCAAAAATGAGGGATACAATCTCGAATGGCTACATAAAGCCTCAGGTTTCGAACTCGGGATAGAGGGGTATTATACTGGTTATTTGCTTAATTATCAGTTTAAACGCCAGCTTACCTCTGTAATTGAAAGTTCTTTTAAGAACAATTCCATCGATGATCAAGGGATTAATAGTTTTGTCAAATTTAATTTAAACGATAATTCCGAATTAAAAGCCGGATACCAGTTTGCCAATACTAGGGTTCAATACCAGTTTAAAAATTCAGGACCTGGCTATAACCTGATTTTGGATCAGGCAGATGAAACATTAAATACTCACTCTCTTTTTGGGCAATATGAATTGAAGGCAAATAAATCTTCTGTATCGGCCGGAATCAGGATTAATCATTATACCGAACTTAATCAAACGTATTTTGAGCCTCGAATTGCGCTGGAGCAGAGTTTAGCCAATGATTTTTATTTTAATGCAACTGCAGAATATCGAACCCAAACAGTGAGTCAGATACGCGAATCAGTGGTCAGTGATCTTTCATTAGAAAATCAAATCTGGTCAATGGCTTCAACGGACGGCTTCCCTGTGATTGAATCCTACCAGTTTTCTACCGGCTTTGCATATGACAATAAGGGTTGGCTAATTGATATCGAAGGGTATTACCGGGAAATAGATAATATAACTACTCTGACATTTGGATTCCTGAATCCGACAGACAATCAATTCAGGCTGGGGAGTAGCAGTATCAGGGGATCAGATGTGTTGATAAAAAAACAGATTGGCCAGTTCAGGTCATGGGCCAGCTATTCGTATTTGTTTAGTGAAAATAAGTTTATGGGATTAAATGATGATCAGCCTTTCCCTGGTAACTGGAATATTGAGCATACTTTAAAATGGACAGCCTATTATAAATTAAGAGACTGGGAATTCTCATTGGGCTGGACCTGGCATACGGGTAAAACCTTTACAAATGTCACTGTGGAGGATGATGGTGCCGGACCATTACTAATAAATTATGGAAGTTTAAACGGCAGGAATTTACCAGTCTATCACCGACTTGATTTTTCTATAATTTATGAGTTTTATACCGGTAAGAAAAATAATCTCAGGTACCGAGTAGGAGCATCAGTATTAAACCTATATGATCGGGAAAACCTGCTAAACCGTGAGTTTCGAACCACTCCCGGGATAGATAATCAGTTAATCGACAATCGAATTTATGGATTGGGTATAACGCCTAATTTGTCATTTAGAGTTTTTTGGTGACCGGAAACAGCAAGCTGTTTATTTTTACCACAGATCCTTTACCCTGACACCGAGGTAGGAAGTCGTCAAGGGAACGCAAAGAACACAGAGAAAACCTCTATTCACACTCCCGTTCTTCATACTCAACCTCTCCGCCCGCCCTGGTACGGGTCCCCAAATACCGGAACTTACTACGTACAGGAATATATACCTTAAGTGATATCTTAAGCCACATTCTATTCCCAACCAATAACTTTATAACAAATCACTAATCACCTCAACCAACTGCCCTAAACAGACAGATATCTCTCTTACTTTGCGATTGCAACACTCATTTTAAATGTCATATAATGATTATTGAGACTATCTTTAAATCTGGTCACCGATCGATATGACGATGTAGGGTGATGATAGGATGTTTGACCAAAGGTGCCATTTTCACAGGATCCTTCCCCCTCTCCGCCCTCAATTCTCACTCTGCCATCGCCCTGGTACGTGTCCTCACGTACCAGAATCAAAAGCCACATACTAATCCTAACCAATAACTTTATAACAAATCACTAATAACCATAACCAACTGCCTTCCCACCCTCGCTCTCAATCTCACTCTTTCTCGCCCTGGTACGTGTCCCCACGTACCGGAATACCCCACGAAACGGAATCAACTTTGAGCTATATTCTAATCCTAGCCAATAACTTAATAACCAAATAACTAATAACTAAATGCCCAATAACCAAATATTACAATTCAACAAACCAATAACCTTTTACTAATCATCTAATAACTCATTCCCTTGCTTTGCAAAAAAATGTTAATAAAACGGTAATAAGGTGAAATATGATTTATGAGAATATTTTTTAATATTTGTCAAGGAAAATGTTGAAACGCTTTAATTCAAAGTGTTACGACCTATGCCCTTCCTTTTTGCAGGCAAATGATCTCGATAATCTAATGTTAAGAAATTGTTAACAATGTCGGGATGTTTTTAAAGAAAGATAACCTTAACAAACATGACACTTAATGTCGGGAAATTATCTTTGTCGCCGAATTATTCAAACCAAACTATAACTATTATGATTAAACGTTTACTCGTTTTAGCATTCGTGTTTGCCTCACTAACCGCATTCGGGCAGACCGGAAAAATCACCGGAAAGCTGATTGACAGTGAAACCGGAGAAGGGTTGCTTGGTGCCAATGTAGTTGTTGCAGGAACTACTACAGGTGCTATAGCAGACCTTGATGGTAATTTCACAATTGATAATGTTCCAGCGGGAGATAAAACCCTTGATATTTCTTATATAGGGTATGAAACTAAAAAAATTGATGTAACAGTACCAGAAGGAGGAACTGTAAATGTCGGGACAATTAAACTCGAACTTGCAGCAGTAGGATTAAGTGAAGTACAGGTAATAGCTTCAGTTGCTGTAGATAGAAAAACTCCTGTTGCTGTTTCTACTATTAAGTCAAAAGAAATCCAGCAAAAAGTTGGAAACCAGGAATTTCCTGAAATACTTAGAAATACACCTTCTATTTATGTAACAAAACAAGGTGGTGGATTTGGAGATTCTAGAATTAACGTAAGAGGATTTGATCAGAGAAACGTAGCAGTGATGATCAACGGTATTCCGGTTAATGATATGGAAAACGGTTGGGTTTATTGGTCAAATTGGGCTGGATTATCTGATGTAACTTCTTCAATGCAGGTTCAAAGAGGTCTTGGAGCATCAAAACTAGCAGTACCTTCTGTAGGTGGGTCAATTAACATAATTACAAACGCAGCCGAAATGGATAAGGGAGGGAATGCTTCTGTGTCTTTCGGTAATGATGGGTATCAAAAATATGGTTTAATGTATTCTACTGGCCTTATGGAAAATGGCTTTGCATTATCGGTACAGGGGACACATACAAGAGGTGATGGATATGTAGATGGAACGCAATTTAGAGGTTGGTCTTATTTTTTATCAATGGCCAAAGTTTTTAATGAAAAGCACTCTTTACATTTCACAGCATTTGGAGCTCCACAGCAACACAATCAACGAGCATTTGCAAACCCATATTCTGCATATCAGGAATATGGGATAAGGTATAATTCGGAATGGGGATACCTAGATGGAGAAGAATTTAGCATGGAAGATAATTTTTATCATAAACCACAAATTTCATTAAATCATTATTGGGATATAAATAAAAGAACTTCATTATCTACTTCGACATATGTATCCTTCGGAAGAGGTGGAGGATCTGGTGAAAGAGGAGAAATTAATGATTCTGAATATTATCAATTGCCAAAGACAGAAAACGGACTATTAAGGATTGATGATATAGTTGCATGGAATCAAGGTGAGTCTGTTCCAGATTTTGGTGATGATAATACGACTTGGTTAGGGCCTGATAATGACCCTAATTATAGTGGTCCTTTTGCAGGGCAGTATGTTGAAAATGCAAGAAGTGGCCCAGGTATTTTCAAAAGGGCATCAATGAATGAACATAATTGGTATGGAGTCATTTCAAACTTAACCCATCAAATTAATGATAATTGGAATTTTGTTGGAGGGTTGGATTTTAGACATTATAGAGGATTACACTATAGGAGAGTAGAAGACTTAATGGGGCTTGATGCAACTTATGATATTTACGATAGAAATAACCCTTCTCGATATATTACAGCTGAGGGAAGAGATGATGATAATGTTATTTTCTATAATAACGTTGGGGTTGTATCTTGGTTAGGATTGTATTCTCAAATTGAATATACAAAAGATAAAATATCAGCATTCGCTTCATTTTCAGGCTCAAATCAAGGGTTTAGAAGAATAGATTATTTTAACTATCTAGATAGTGATCCTGAACAAAAAACCGACTGGCAAAATTTCTTAGGAGGAACAGTAAAAGCAGGAGTTAATTACCTCATAAATGATCATCATAATGTTTATATGAATGGAGGGTATTTTAGTCGTCAACCTATTTTCGATAACGTTTTCCCAACATTCGATAATACAATTAATGATGACGCGGCGAATCAGTCGGTTAATGCTTTGGAAATTGGATATGGTTTCAGAAGCAAGATGTTTTCTGCTAATTTAAACCTGTATAGAACCCAATGGGGTAATAGACAATTTAGTATAACTAGGGTTGATTTTGATAATGATGGTGATGATAATGATAGAGCAATATTTGATGATGTAGAACAATTACATCAGGGAATTGAATTAGACTTTACTGCTAATCCTGTAAAAGGATTAAGCATTAACGGAATGGTTTCTCTGGGTGATTGGGTTTATTCAAATAATTTTGAAGCGCTGGTTCTTAATGAAGCTAATGAAGTTATCGGATCAGATGTTAGCTTATTTATGGAAGATGTTAAAGTAGCTGATGCAGCCCAGACAACATTTTCAATTGGAGCTACCTATGAAATTATAAGAGGCGCAAAAATTTATGCTAATTATTTTTATGCTGATGATGTATATGCTCGATTTGATTTAGAGGATTTTACTGAACCAGGAAATCAGGTATGGGAAATTCCTTCATACGGATTAATGGATGCAGGTTTTTCTTATAATTTTAATATCAATAAGTTAGATTTTACCTGGACATTTAACGTCAATAACTTATTAAATGAGGAGTATATATCTGAAGCATTTACAAATAATTTGACAGATGATCCTTCTCGTGTTATACCAGGTACAGCAAATGCAGATATCTCAAATAGAGTTTATTTTGGCTGGGGTCGTTCTTGGAACACCGGACTGAAGATGAGATTCTAATCTCCTCAAAATAAATATTTTAAAAGGCTGTCAATTTTGACGGCCTTTTTTATTTTTGCATTGCGTAACTTTCTTTCGATCATGCGTTTATTGTTTTTATTATTTCTTATTCCGGGATTTATTTATTCCCAATCCGATACAGTAACCATCCTTATTTCTTATGATGGGTTTCGTCACGATTACGTTGAAAAATTTGATCTTGAAAATTTTAAGGAACTGATCAAAGAAGGGGTTGCTGCTGATGGAATAATCCCATCTTATCCTTCAAAAACATTTTCTAATCATTACTCCATTGTAACGGGACTCGAACCCGGTCACCACGGGCTACCCGCCAATACTTTTTATAACCGGGAACTGGGAAAACTATATCAAATAAGAGATAAGGATGTCGTGACTGATGGGCGATTTTATTCCGGACTTCCAATTTGGTGTTATGCCCAGCAAAATGGATTAAAAACCGCCTCATTTTTCTGGGTCGGGTCTGAGGCTTCTATTGATGGTTGTAAACCTGACTATGTACGCCCTTATAATCACAGTCTATCTAACAAGGCAAGGATAGATGGAATGATCGAATGGCTTAACTTACCCAAGGATGAACGCCCAAGGCTGATTCTGGGATATTTTAGCACAATGGATGACTTTGGTCACAAGTATGGACCAAACGCCCCTGAAACTCATAAAGCTGCTGAAAAACTTGATAAAGAACTGGGCTATTTCAGGGAAAAGATCAAAGAATCCGGTATTCCGGTCAATCTCATACTGGTTTCTGATCACGGAATGGAAGACTTAAGCGACTATGAACCTATTTATATAGATTTTGAAAGTAAAGCCTTTAAAGGTAAATATGTGGTTTTAAACGCCGGGCCTTTTGCTTATGTGTACTTTATTGATCAAAAAACTTCCGTTAAAAAAGCAAAAAGAGAGCTTTCTGAATCGATTAATCACGATAAGCTGATTTTTGAGGTGCCCCAAAAGTATAAATCCTTTAAGGGAGAAAAAAAGCCCTGGACTCCTGATCTGATCATTACGGCTCCAAAAAAACACATTTTTCTCGATTCTGAAAGAAAAGATGAGTTTCCAAATGGTTTTGAAAGAGGGGGAACCCATGGTTTTACCTCTGATATGAAGAGTATGCAAGGAATTTTCTATGCAAACGGACCATCTTTCAAACATGGAGAAAAAATAAAATCATTCCAGAATATTCATATATTTTCTTTGTTAGTTAATATTTTGTCCCTTGAACCATATGAATTTATCGATGGAAATGACTTTCTTCTCGAAAAAACTTTAAACCAAGAGCAATAAATTACGTACTTTACCCTATCACCAACCAATAATGTTTTGGGAAAGTATGTATTATTTTTATCTGTATTATTTTTGTCAATCACTTTTTACTCTTGCAGACAATCAGGAGTAAAGCAGAATACTGTATCCAAAGACAGCGCTAATTCCATCCAGGTTGTTAATCTCGATCTTCCCACAATTAAAAGAAGGGGAGTGTTACGTGCTGTTGTAGATAATAGCTCAACGGGTTATTTCATCTACAGGGGTAAACCGATGGGATATGAATACGAACTCCTTCAGCGTCTCGCTAAGGACATGGATATCAAATTAGAGATTAGAATTTCTGATAGCATTGAGGAGGCATTTGATATGCTCAACAGTGGTAAGGTAGATATTATTGCCTATAATCTTTCTGTTACTAAAGAAAGAAAAAAATATGCCACCTTTACTGAGCATCATTCAATAGAAAGACAGGTGCTTGTTCAGCGGAAACCTGATAACTGGCGTAAACTTAAATGGCATCAGATCGAAAATAAGCTCGTTCGTGAGCCTTTAGAACTGATCGGTAAGAAAGTCTATGTGAGAAGTAGCAGCGCTTACCTGACTCGTCTCCAGAACCTTTCTGAAGAAATCGGTGACGATATCTTTATAGTCGAAGCAGAAACCGGCACTACTACGGAAGATCTTATCAGAAGTGTAGCTAACGGAGAGATCGACTATACCATCGCTGATGAGAACATGGCGAAAGCTAATGCCACTTATTACCCGGGTATCGATGTCAAGACTGCTGTCAGTTTTCCACAACGCATCTCATGGGCAGTGAGAAGAAATGCTGACTCCCTGGAAACGACTATCAATCAATGGGTGAGAAAAATGCGGAAAACCAACGATTACTATGTCATCTACAGGAAGTATTTCGAAAATCCGAAATATAATCGTAAATGGGTGAAAAGTGAGTACGCTTCTTTCTCCAGTGAAAAGCTTTCTCCTTATGATGATCAATTTAAAAAAGGAGCTGAGGAAATTGGCTGGGACTGGCTGCTCGTGGCATCAGTCGCATACCAGGAGTCGAGATTTAATCCGAATGTAACCTCATGGGCCGGGGCTCATGGCTTATTTCAGCTATTACCTGAGACCGCAAAAGCATATGGAGTTACAGATACATTTAATCCTGCTGAAAATATAAAGGCTGGAATAGCTCACCTTGAGTGGCTTGATAATTACTGGGAAGATCGCGTAGCTGATAGTGTCGAAAGGAAAAAATTTATCCTTGCCTCATACAATATTGGTCAGGGACACATCTTAGACGCCAGAAGGCTTGCCCGTAAATACGGGGCTGATCCTGAAGTATGGGAAGACAACGTAGAAAAGTATCTATTACTAAAGTCACAGCCTAAATATCACCAGGACGAGGTGGTAAGAAATGGCTACTGCCGTGGAACTGAGACAGTAGCCTATGTGAGAAATATTATGGAACTATACGAACAGTATCAACAGATCTATAACGATTCAACTAAGCTTGAGCGAGTCGCAATGAGAAATTAGAACTGCTTGAAAACTTTTTCCATAAGAGTTACCAGTCGATAAACATCTTCAAACGAATTATACATTGGCGTTGGCGCGAGTCTGATCACATTAGGTTCGCGCCAATCTGCTATTAGACCACCTTCCTGAAGTTTCTTAAACAACTCTTTGCCTCCTTTATGAACAAATAAAGACAACTGACAACCTCTTTCTTCGGGCTTAGATGAAGTGATGATCTCAACTATTGGCTCATCAACTGAGTCATTAAGGCCATTTAGCATAAATTCCAGGTAGCCGGTCAGCTTAACGCTTTTCTCCCTGAGATTCTTAATTCCTGCTTCTTCAAATAAACTTAGTGCTGCCTGGTGAGCAGCAAGGGCAAGAACGTTCTGATTGGCAAGTTGCCAGCCATCTGCCCCGTGCATGGGCTTAAAACCTTTGAGCATCTGGAAACGCTCATCCTGATCATGTCCCCACCATCCGGCAAAACGCGGAAGTTCGTTGTCGTCAGCATATCGCTCATGGACGTATAACCCCGATACATTTCCGGGGCCACTATTCATATATTTGTAAGAACACCAGGTAGCACAGTCAACATCCCAGTCATGAAGTTTCATGATGATATTTCCAGCAGCATGAGCAAGGTCAAACCCAACTTTAGCTCCAGCTTTATGACCGGCTTCGGTAATTGATTTCATATCAAAAACCTGTCCGGTATAATACTGAATGCCCGGAAATAATACCATGGCTATTTCATCTCCATGTTTTTCTATTTGTTCAATGATGTCCTCGTGCCTGATCAGGTATTCTCCTTCTCGAGGGCTCACTTCGATCACGTGATTTTCAGGATTCAGTCCGTGAAATTTCACCTGGCTTTCCACTGCATACATATCCGATGGGAAAGCTCCACCCTCCATGATGATCTTGGTTCTTTTTCCTTCAGGTTTATAAAAGGAAACCATCATCAGGTGAAGATTAGTAGTAAGGTTATTCATCGCTACGATCTCGTGCTCTTTTGCACCGAGGATCTTACTCAAAGCAGGTTTTGACCTGGCATGGCTTTCATACCATGGAGTATCCCCTTCAAAGTGTCCTTCGACACCCATCTCACGCCACTGCTTCATTTCATGTTCAAGGTATTCCTGAGTTCTTTTTGGTTGTAAGCCCAGGCTGTTACCGCAAAAATAAATAGAAGGCTGTCCATTGACTTTTGGTATATGGTATTCATCCCTGAATCGCGAAAGAGCATCTTCACGATCCATTTTATGAGCAAATTCGAGGGTAGCTTCGTAATTCATTATTTGAGTTTTATGTTGCGCGGCTAAATTAACGATTTCTGTCCAACTGAGGCAGCCTGAGACGAAAATTCAGGCTTATACTGATACTTTCCGCGAAAAATATCAGATTTTTATAATCAAGAAGTATTTTTACATTGCATAATCGATATAAAAGAAAGATCAAATGAGTAAAATAAACTGGAAAACCGTAAAGGAATACGAGGATATAACTTATAAAAAATGTGATGGCGTTGCTCGTATCGCATTCAACCGGCCTGATGTGAGAAATGCCTTCAGACCAAAGACTGTGGGTGAATTATTTGAGGCTTTTCTTGATGCAAGGGAAGATACTTCTATTGGAGTAGTTCTTCTATCAGGTGAAGGTCCTTCTTCAAAAGATGGTAAATGGGCATTCTGTAGTGGTGGAGATCAAAATGCACGGGGTCACCAGGGATATGTTGATGATGACGGAATGCCACGACTTAATATCCTGGAAGTTCAGCGATTAATGCGATTTATGCCTAAAGTAGTTATCGCTGTAGTACCGGGCTGGGCTGTTGGAGGTGGTCATAGTCTTCACGTAACATGCGACCTGACCCTTGCCAGTAAAGAAAATGCAATATTTAAACAAACCGATGCTGACGTAACTTCTTTTGACGGTGGTTATGGTTCTGCATACCTGGCAAAAATGGTAGGCCAGAAGAGGGCGAGAGAGATTTTCTTCCTCGGTCGTAATTATTCTGCACAGGAAGCATACGATATGGGAATGGTCAATGCCGTGATTCCTCATGAAGAATTAGAGGATACGGCTTATCAGTGGGCACAGGAGATCCTGGAGAAATCACCTACTTCGATCAAGATGTTGAAATTTGCTTTTAACCTGACTGATGATGGAATGGTTGGACAGCAGGTATTTGCCGGTGAGGCTACCAGGCTTGCATATATGACTGAAGAAGCCAAGGAAGGTCGTAATGCATTTCTTGAGAAAAGAAAGCCTGATTTTAAAGATATCAAGTGGATTCCATAATAGATTCACCGAAATAAAGTTTAAAGCAGTCAGTTTTTCGACTGCTTTTTTTATTTTTATCTAAATTGAGCAATTCCATAATAAAGGAAATTAAAAACAAGCCATGCAAAAATTACCTGTAGTCGATTTTCACTGTGATCTGTTAAGTTACCTTTTACACGTTCAGGATATGCCTGCATTATCTTATGATGCATTAGAGCAAACTGATGATATTGGGGCTTCTCTTCCTGCAATGGAAGCCGGGAAAGTGAAAGTGCAGACCTGTGCGATCTTTACCGCCCCGGGTGATGATAGCGTGGTCAATGCTTTCAGGCAGGCAAGAATCCTGTTTGAGCTCTTTCAAAGAGATTTTCCCTTTAAAAAATGGAAAGGTAAATTCAGAAAGAAGAATATCACGTTGATTCCGGCGATAGAAGGAGCTTCAGGTTTATGCCTGGAAAAAGGTGATGCGGAAGTACAAACGGAAATGAACCTGCTGGCTATGAAACAATGGATCGGAACCCCCTTGTATGTGTCAATGACTCATCATGGAGAAAACAGGTTTGGTGGTGGCAACAAGGCCCAGGGCATCGGTTTAAAAGAAGATGGTGAAACGCTGCTGGAAATTTTAGCAAAGTATGGCATTTGCATTGACCTCTCACATTCCAGCTATCAGCTTGCTGAAGATATTATAAACTATAAAGAAAAAAAAGGCCTTGATCTGAGGGTAATAGCTTCCCATTCAAATTTTCGGGAAGTCTATGAACACGACCGAAATCTGACCGATGAGCATGCTAAATATATCATTCAAAATAACGGGATAATCGGTATCACCTATCTAAGGGATTACATGCACAAAGAAAAGCCCGAATATTATTTAGAGCATATTGAGCATGGAATTAAATTAGGCGGGGAAAACTACCTGGTTCAGGGAGCGGATTTCTTTTATTGGGCAGATTATGAACCTGAAAGACATCCATTGTTTTTTCCTGACCTGGCAGATTCATCTAAGTTTCCGAAAGTGACTAAGAAAATCGCAAAGGAATTCGGGGCAGACTTTGCCGAACGCTATATGAATAAAACCGGGATGCAGTTTCTTTCTGAAAATTATATTGGATAACTGATCAGGCAGTTTCTTTGTGGCCTTTATTTGCCAGCTGTCCGCATGCTGCGTCAATATCTTTACCACGACTTCTTCGTACATTTACATTGACACCTTTACGCTCCAGGTAGGCAGCAAACTTATCGAGCTTGTCCTCTTCGGTATTTACGAAGTCAGCCTGGTCGATCGGATTGTATTCAATGATGTTTACTTTAGAAGGAACGACCTTAGTGAACTGGTAAAGTTCTTCTGCATCTTCAAGGCTATCATTAAAATTGTTAAAAACGATATATTCATACGTGACCATCATTTTGGTCTTTTCGTAATAGTATTTCAATGAATCTGCCAGGGCTTCAAGAGTATTCGACTCATTGATCGGCATGATCTTATCCCGCTTTTCATCATTCGCTGCATGAAGAGACAGGGCAAGATTAAATTTCGCATCATCATCTGCGAGTTTTTTGATCATTTTGGGGATACCGGCAGTTGAAACTGTAATTCTTTTTGAGGCCATGTTTAAACCATATTCTGCGGTAACGTATTCGGCAGATTTGAATACATGGCTATAATTTAAAAGAGGCTCACCCATTCCCATATAAACAATATTCGTTAATGGGCGATCATACAATTCTTCCGCCAGTTGCCTGATCAGCACTACCTGATCATAAATTTCAGCAGCTTCGATATTTCTCTTTCGATCAAGAAATCCGGTAGCACAAAATGCACATGAAAGAGAACAACCCACTTGTGAAGAAATACAGGCAGTGATTCTTTTGGATGTTGGAATCAGTACTCCTTCTACTAAATGGCCATCGTGAAGTTTGAATCCGATTTTGATCGTCCCGTCATTACTTTTTTGCTGGTTAGCAATGGTGACCGGGTTAATTACGAATTGCTCTTTCAGCCATTCGCGAAGGTCTTTCGATAGGTTAGTCATTTCGTCAAAAGTACGGGCAGACTTTTTCCATAACCATTCATGAACCTGCTTAGCTCTGAAGGCTTTCTCCCCGTTTTCAACAAAAACTTTTTTTAGTTCGTCAGGCTTTAACGACCTGATATCCTTTTTCTTCACTACTGCCATGATGCAAATGTACGTAGAATAGACGATAGTGTTTTAAAAAATCAACTTATCCTGCCGTGAATGATATAAATTTGAGTGAAAAGAAAGAAATTACTTCTAAAACCAAAAAAAGATTTAGGTTAAATGGATTTTGCAGCAGTTCTAGGTATCAGTCAGGAAGTGTTTGAATTTGTGGTCCTCCCGGTGATCATATTTCTGGCAAGAATTATCGATGTGCCCTTAAATACTTTGAGAGTGATATACATGCTCCAGGGGAAAAGAGGGTTGTCAACAGCACTTGGATTTTTAGAAGCCTTGATCTGGTTGATAGCAATTAGTCAGATCATGCAGCATTTGTCAAATCCGATATCCTATATCGCTTACGCAGGTGGTTTTGCAGCAGGAATTTATGTTGGGATGGGAATCGAGGAAAAACTTGCTATAGGAAATGTAGTGATCAGGATTATAACCCAGCGAAATGCCTCAAAATTATTGAAAGCTCTAAAATCAAAAGATTATAAATTCACTGAAGTCGAGGCCCATGGCAGCAAAGGCGAGGTAAGTGTTATTTTCGTTATAGCCAGCCGAAAGCAACTTCATGAGTTGGAAGGATTAATCAAGGATAACAATCCAAAAGCTTTTATGACAGTGGAGGGAGTAAAGAGCGTTAAAGAATTTGACGAAATGATGGAAGCTCCAATCCCAAAGTCTTTCTTAAAGAGTCCGTTTTTGAAGGTGAAGTGAAATCATTAATTCATTCGCCGTAGTTCCTCTTCTCACAATATAATTACCGCCCTGCTTCGTGTCTCCACGAATACCGCCCTGGTTTGTGTCTTTACGAATACTGCCCTGGTTCGTGGAATACTGCCCTGGTTCGTGTCTCCACGAACCAGTTCCAATCTAACCGTTTAGTCCTGGATTGTGTTTTCACTATCCAGAAAAGGCATAATAATTGAATTTAATTTCCGGTGTGAGCAGGAAAAACAAATCTGGTGATATAAGCAGGCTGTATTTTTATAAGTTTTAAGTTATTAATTAAGTGCTTTTTTAGCAATTTTAATAAAAGAGTTGATATGAAAGTAATTAACTATACTGACTTAAGGGGTAACCTAAAAAAATGGCTGGACTTAGTCGTTGATGATGTTGAAGAATTAATAATAAAGAGAAAGAATAATAAAGACCTGGTTTTAATTTCTCTGGAGGAATATAATTCCTTAAAAGAAACAAGTTATTTGCTTTCTGGTAAAAACAGGGATGTTTTGATGAAATCAGTAAATGAGGCCAAAGATGGTAATACTGAAACTCATGACTTAATAGAAGAATGAAAATTACCTGGACCTCCACAGCCTGGAAAGATTATATTTAATGGCAATCTGCAGATAAAAAGAAATTAAAACGTATTAATCAGCTGATTAAAGCTACACTTAGAGATCCGTTTAAGGGTGTTGGAAACCCAGAACCATTAAAACATGATCTTCAGGGATTTTGGTCCCGCAGAATAGATGGAGAACACAGGCTGGTGTACTCTTTTGAAGCAGAAACATTAACAATAGTTGCATGTCGCTATCACTATTAGTAGTTAATTCTGCTTTCCGCCCTTGTTCGTGTCTCCACGAATACTGCCCTTGTTCGTGTCTCCACGAACAAGTTATAGGCGACTGAAATCACATTTCCAATAGCAGTCAAAAACTAATAACCAATAACCCCATAACTAATCTCCCCTGACACGTAGTAAGCTAAAAACCTCCTTAAGAATCAGCTTAAGGAGGTTTTTAATTTGAGTAAAGTGCTATATTATCTTTTCAATAGCCTGATTGTTGCTTTTTTATTATCTGCATTTATGGCAATCAAATATGTTCCGGGCTTTTCTGTTAGAGCAAGATCTATTCTTTGTTGCTGCTTGAAAGACTCAGAACGGATGAGTCCTCCTTTGATATCGAAAATTGAAATCTCAACCTTATTGAAGTAAGATCCCATTTCTATAGAAAAGTTGCCATCAGTTGGATTTGGATATACTTTTAAATCGTTTCCAAATTCATTTTGAACAATGCCCAGGGGTGAAATAGTTATGCAGGCCGTAGTGTCCACACAACTGTTTTTAGTGAGCTGTGCTGCGTAAGAACCATTTTCTGTAGCAGTAAATGACTGATTCGTCTCTCCGGGAATTACAGCAAAATCATTATCACAATCCAGCCATTGATAGGTGACATTGGTGTTATTAACTGTTATCGTTGAACCATCTGTGGTAGTCGTTAAATCTGAAATTCTTTCAATAGTCAGGTTTAGAGTAAGCAGGGAATCACAGCCATTTGCAGCTCCTCCTTCAATATTATAAGTTACAGTATTGTTGCTTTCAGTATATGTATTTCCGTCTATCCAGGTAAAGGAATCGCATGCGGTTTGTGTGTCTGTTCCAGTAGCAGAGTTTAGAATGGTCAGGTTTAGAGCAACTAAAGAATCACATCCGTTAGAGGCTCCTCCTTCAATGTTAAAGGTAGCTGTATTGTTGCTTTCAGTATAAGTGTTACCATCAATCCAGGTAAAGGAATCGCAGGCTGTTTGTGTATCAATTCCTGTTTCAGGTGTATCCGTAACATTAATTGTGATTGAGGAGCTATTTGTTGCAGGTCTGACTGCAGCTCCTTCCTGAGCGGATACGTTATATGTTATAGTATGAGAACCGGCACCTGCAGCCGCAGGGTCAAAAGTATTTCCGGATACACCGGGACCAGAGAAAGTTCCTCCTGCTGTACCAGTTATTGTTAATGACACAGCTTCATCACAAACAGCAAATGAAGTTGCCGGAATTGTAAATGATGGATCTGGCAATATTGTTAAAGTTAAAGGGAAACTTAATTGATTATCGTTTTGCGGAGCAATTGCCGATGTGCAATTATTATCAAAGAGTGTAACGTCGACAAGAACACTAACACTTACTTCAAACTCACCCGCTTCTGTCGGAGTTCCTGATACACTTATGCATCCATTTGCAGGTGAAGAATATAGGGACTGATTCGAAGTTCCGGTAATGCCATTTGGTAATCCGGCAAAATTTATATTATCTAATTCGTCCACTCGAACATTGGTCCCGCTAAAGGAAGGATCCAGTAACCCTGCATCAAAGCAATTATCTGTAATATGAAACGATTCAAAGTCTGAATAAGCTTCATTTACATTGCCGGCTATAAATGATGAATCGCATATTCCACCGTAAGTTGGCAGGGAACTTAAGCAATCGACCGGTGTACATTGAGAGTAACCGGAACTGCTAACTATTGAGAGCAAAATACAGGTGAGCGCAATTTTACAGTTGGTGATTAATGTGTATCTGTTTATCATAATCCTGAATGTTGATTTCTAATGTTTTGTCATAAAGGTTAATACCCACCAGATCTGCTATACCAAAAACATTTAACCTCCTATATAAATATAACTGACTTATTGAAATATAAAAAAAGTGAGAGGTAATTGTCTTTTTTAATGGAATACTCTTGCGAAGCTGTCTGGATTTTAATGAGATATTAGTGAATACTTGCGACATGGGACAAGGATTAATTGATGTTATTTTGTTGTGGAATGACCAAGTCACAGACTCTGCATTTCATAAAAAGTTTGAAGTTGTCCTGCGGAACACCCCCAACAGCGGGGGTTATGACATTCTAGAGTGGTGGTTGATGCCAGGTGGTTAACCAGGTAATTCTTAACCTACCTTTGAAATTCCATTTTTATACATTGCACTTTTTCATCTCTCACTCTACTTCCGCCCTGGTTCGTGTCTCCACGAAACAGCTGCAAGCGAATGAAATTATATTTTCAATAGCAGTCCCAAAAACTAAAAACCAATAACCCAATAACCAATAACTACCCTATTCCCTCTCCTAATAAATTGTTAAATTAATAAAGGGCCACCTCTTCTAAACGAGACTAAACCCTCTGTCATTACGGCAGTATTCATGAGTAAATCAATTCAATTTCAGACAAAATGTCTTAAAATAATGCTATTTTATCACTCGACACTGCAGTTTTTTCTTGTTTAAGTCTAAAAATGCCGATTGGTAGAATTATTGATTATTACATACAGGAAATTGACATAAGAAACTATAAATAGATATGACATTCGATAATTATACATTAAAATCACAGGAAGCCATTCAAAAGGCTACCGAGATAGCATTGGCCCACGAACAGCAGGCTGTAGAGACTGGCCATTTGCTCAAAGGAATCATTTCAACTGACGAAAATGTGTTTTCGTACCTGGCTAAAAAGCTTAATGTAAATACTCCTGTACTAAATGATGAACTTGATAATCTCATCAAAGCTTATCCAAAAGTGTCAGGCGGTAAACCCTATTTATCTAATGATGCTCATCAGACGCTTACAGAAGCAAATAAAACATTAAAAACCTTCGGCGATGAGTATGTTGCGGTTGAGCATATCATCCTTGGGCTATTAAAAGGAAAGGATAATACTGCCAAACTTCTGAAAAATCACGGATTTAACGAGTCTGATGCAGTCAAAGCAATTAAAGAATTGAGAGGAGGATCTAAGGTAACTGATCAGAACGCTGAAAATAAGTATCAGGCACTTTCCAGGTACTCGATCAACCTGAACGAGCAGGCAAGACAGGGTAAAATCGACCCCGTGATCGGACGAGATGAAGAGATCAGACGGGTTCTTCAGATTCTTTCCAGAAGAACTAAGAATAACCCAATGTTATTGGGTGAACCGGGTGTAGGTAAAACGGCTATAGTTGAAGGAATGGCTCAGCGAATCGTCGATGGAGACGTACCTGAAAACCTCAAGTCGAAAACGATTATTTCTCTGGATATGGGACTGCTCGTAGCAGGAGCCAAATACAAAGGTGAGTTTGAGGAAAGACTAAAATCGGTTATTAAAGAGGTAAAGGATTCCGATGGTGAGATCATTCTTTTCATTGATGAGATCCATACGCTGATCGGTGCCGGAGGTGGTGGTGAAGGCGCAATGGATGCGGCTAACTTATTAAAGCCTGCTCTGGCGCGGGGTGAACTGCATGCAATTGGTGCGACAACGCTAAAGGAATACCAGAAGTATATCGAGAAGGATAAGGCACTGGAAAGACGATTCCAGTCGGTCACTGTCGATGAACCAAGTGAGGAAGATGCTATTTCCATTCTCCGTGGTATTAAAGATAAGTATGAGCTTCACCATGGTGTGAGGGTAAAAGATGATGCGGTTATTGCTGCAGTAGAATTGTCTAACAGGTATATTTCTGATAGATTTTTGCCTGACAAAGCCATTGACTTAATGGATGAGGCCGCTTCAAAGCTTAGAATAGAAATAGATTCACTGCCGGAAGAACTCGATGAGTTGAACAGGAGGATCATGCAGCTCGAGATCGAACGCGAGGCCATCAGGCGTGAAAAAGACAAAGAAAAGGAAACGATACTAAATAAGGATATTGCAGAGCTTAGTGAGCAACGCGATAGTCTGAAGGCTAAGTGGGAAAACGAAAAAAGCGTTATCCAGGGAATTCAGCATGCTAAGGAAGAAATCGATAAGCTGAAACTGGAAGCAGAAAAAGCTGAGCGATCTGGAGAGTATGAAAAAGTAGCCGAGATCAGGTATGGCAAGCTGGTAGAGACTCAGAATAAACTTGAGGAGCTGCAAAAGCAGGTTTCTGAAATGCAAGGCGAAGAAAGTCTGTTAAAAGAAGAAGTGGATTCAGAAGATATTGCAGAGGTAGTTGCTCGCTGGACTGGTATTCCGGTGAGTAAAATGCTCGAAAGTGAAAGAGAAAAACTGCTTCACCTGGAAGGAGAATTGGGTAAACGAGTCGCTGGTCAAAAAGAGGCGATCCAGGCACTTTCTGATGCTGTGCGTAGAAGCCGGGCCGGACTGCAGGATCCGAAACGACCTATAGGAAGTTTTATTTTCATGGGTACCACAGGTGTTGGTAAAACGGAGCTGGCAAAATCACTGGCAGATTATCTCTTCAATGATGAGAATGCCATGGTGCGAATAGATATGTCCGAATACCAGGAAAGACATGCGGTAAGTAGACTGGTCGGAGCGCCTCCGGGCTATGTTGGTTACGATGAAGGAGGTCAGCTTACCGAAGCAGTAAGGAGAAAGCCATATAGCGTGGTCTTACTTGATGAGATCGAAAAGGCACACCCGGATGTATTTAATATCCTGCTCCAGGTGCTTGATGATGGTCGACTAACTGATAATAAAGGTCGTGTCGCAAACTTTAAAAATACCATCATTATCATGACCACTAATATTGGTTCGAATATCATTCAAAGTAATTTTGAAATGATGGATGAATTAAATCATGATGATGTAATCGAGAAGACTAAAAACGAGGTATTCGAGCTGATGAAAAAGTCTGTCAGACCTGAATTCCTTAACAGGATCGATGAACTGATTATGTTCAGACCGCTGTCGAAAGAGGATATCAGAAAAATCGTTGGCATCCAGTTTAATATGATCAAAAATAGACTTGAGCATAATGGAATTAAGCTTGAGGCGACTGATGCAGCTCTTGATTACCTGGGTAAGACTGGTTATGATCCAACATTCGGTGCCAGACCATTGAAGCGAGTAATTCAACGAGAAGTGTTAAACGAGCTCTCTAAAGAAATTCTTGCAGGAAATATTCAAAAAGACTCAGTCGTAGGAATAGATATTGAGGGAGATGAAATAGTCTTTATGAACCTTGATAAGGTGCAATTAGAAGATTAAAGTAATTCATTATTAAAAAGTTAACCGTTGCCATGAGGCAGCGGTTTTTTTTTGTTAGTTTAGCGCCGAATTTAAAGATTGCCTCGATGATGTTAACTTTTCCTGAATTTATAGAGTACGCAGGAACTTATGTGCTTGCAATAAGTGGAATTCGACTTGCTGCTGCTGCCAAAGTTGACCTTTTTGGTGCAGTGGTAATTGGAATTGTTACGTCAGTTGGAGGAGGAACGATCAGGGATCTTCTGCTGAATGCCACTCCTTTCTGGATGGATGATCCAAAATACTTTATAACCATATTAGTAGGTACAGCTTCAGTGGTGATTTTCAGGAACAGGTTAGTCAGGCTTGAAAATACCTTCTTTATTTTCGATACCATTGGATTAGGAATGTTTACCCTTATTGGAATTGAAAAGACACTTTTATATGGTCATCCCTATTGGGTAGCTATGATCCTCGGAATGATCACAGGAATTGCAGGTGGTATCACAAGGGATATTTTGATCAATGAAGTGCCCCTGATATTCAGGAAGGAGATATATGCTGGCGCTTGTATAATCGGCGGGTTAGCATATGCTTTATTTGATAAATTTGCCATCACAAGTAACTGGGCTGATGTTGCCTGTGTTACCACTGTTATTGTAATTAGAACTGTCGCAATTAAATATCAACTGGGATTACCAGTTATCCAGGCAGATCAACCAGATGAAAGCAACACCTAATCAGAAATCGGATCATGTTACCAGTCTCCTGGCAGATAACCTGGAGAAATCATTATATATAAAAGCTGAAGAAATAAGGCAATGGCTTCTTGATACTCCGGGTATTTCAGAAGCAGTTAAATATAAGATTCCCTTTTACGATTTCCACGGTCCACTAATTTATTTCAATCCTCAGAAAGATCATTTGATTATTGGTTTTACTAAAGGAACCAGAATAGAAGATCCCTTTGGATTACTAATAGGAGATCAAAAACAGATTCGTCATTTCATGCTTGACGATATAGTTGATTTCAGGGAAACCCTACCATTTTATATAGATGAGGCCATCAGGATCAATAAAATTCTTAAAAAGTAATAGATGGAATTATCTGCCACTCATCAATTTAACCCACCATTTAACACTTTTTTACGAATATTTTCGTAGATAATTTTTAACTACGAATAAAATCGTATATAATTGTAATACGAAATTAATCGTAGTAGCAAATTATGAGTGTTTCAAAACCCACTGAATCTGAATTAGATGTTTTACGTGTCTTATGGGACAAAGGCCCATCGACTGTACGCGAAGTACATGATGAATTGTCCAGGCAAAAAGATACGGGATACACAACAACTTTGAAGATCATGCAACTAATGCATGAGAAAAAGTATCTTTCCAGAGAGAAGCACGGAAAAACACATATTTATAAAGCAGAAATAGATCGTAAGCAGACAAGCGATAAGCTTATAGACCGTTTACTGGAGACGACCTTTCAAGGGTCGGCAGCAAAACTTGTGATGCATTTATTAGGAAATAATAAAACTGATAAAGCAGAGCTGGAAAAGATCAAGAAATACCTCGACGACATTGAAGATTCTCAACAAAATTAAAAATGCTGACATTCGAATCATATAATCGCATCATTGAATCGATTGGATGGACCCTCGTCCATGCTTTATGGCAATTTGCCCTGATTGGAATTTTATTTTTACTGATCAGGCCATTAGTAAGGAATAAACCAAAAGTTATGTATTGGCTGACCTTTGGAGCCCTACTTGGCGGACTTGGATGGAGCGTTCAAACTTTTATAATGCACTGGAATGATTTGGCAGGAGCTACATCTGAGTCATTAAGTCTTTTTGATAACAAGGTAGAGTATTTAATCACCGCGAATGATCCCGGTGTTATGAATTTTTGGGAAGGTTTGGCTAACCGTATTCGCCCATTTTTACCTGAGCTGGTAATAGTATGGAGTGCAGGGGCATTTTTACTTGGTTTTAGATTGATTGGAAGTTATGCTTACCTGAGGATATTAAAAAATAAAGCAACAGAATTAGTCGATAGTCAATGGAATGATGTACTAGATAAATTAAAGAAGTCGCTTAACATTAATAAGGATATTAAAATTTTGAAATCGGCGGCTATTTACGGGCCGATGGTCATGGGGCACTTAAAGCCGGTAATTCTAATTCCCGTCGGATTGGCTACAGGACTTCCTTCTCAGCAAATCGAAGCTATCTTAGCTCATGAACTTGCTCATATAAAAAGAAGTGATTACCTGGTGAACTTTGTTCAGTCGCTTGTAGAAGTGATATTTTTCTATCATCCAATGGTGTGGTATCTGAGTGATATCCTGCGCCATGAAAGAGAGGTTTGCTGTGATTCGGTAGCTTTAAATTACCAGCCATCATCAATACAATACGCGAAATTATTAACTAAACTTGAAGAATATGCAATAAATCAACAGAGTCCTGCGATGCAGTTAGGTGGGCAGTCGAAACACAGTTTGCTACTTAGAATTCAACGAATTGTTCAACCTAAAATGCAAAAAAAGACGATGAAAGATAAAATAATACCTTTAGTAATCCTGGTTGTTGCTGTAGTGGCAATGAGTTTTATGGATGTCGGCAAGAAAAAATTATTAGAAGCCGAGCAAAAGATGAGTGAATTGCTCGATACTACGAAGGAGAATAAAATAATAGAATTTCCTGAAGAGGCTGAGGTGGCTCAAGTACCCGAGGTGCCTGAAAATCCTTCGCCTGTTAAAGAAATCGTGCCTGTTCAACCGGTAGAGCCTTCAGAGCAACCAGAATCGCCTGAAGCGATTTCTGAGGTAACATTAACCTCACCAGTTAAGCCGCGGAAATTTAGAATATATGATGTTGCACGGGTTTATAAGCAAGGTGATAAGGTATATTTTGTAAGTCCTGATACAATACCAAGTTCTGAGGAGGGAGTGAAATATATATTCAGAAGTGGCGACAACGAAAAGGTTGTAATTGTCAATGCTAATGATATCTCTGAAAATGTGAAGCGCTCTATGGAAGCCGCTTACTCAAGCATGAAAAACATTGACTTTGAGAAAATCATGGCTGATGCACAGATAGACCAGGAGCATATTCAAAAGAGCTTGAAAATAGCAATGGAAAGTCTGGATTTAAGTAAAATGAATTTTGATTTTACTTTTGAAAATGACTCAATGTTAACTCCTGAAGAAAAAGCTCAAATGAGACAGGAACTGGAGCAGGCCAGAGAAGAAATAATCCAGGCAAAAGAGGAGATTAGAAGAGAGATGGAAGAGATCAAAGTGGAGATCGACCAGGAAAAAATTAACAGAGATGTAAAGCGTGAGTTAGAGAAAGCTCAAAGAGAACTAAAAAGAGAGATGGCTGAGCTTAAAATTGAAATGGAAGAGTTCGAAAAAGAGATGGAAGAAAGAAATGCCAGGCTTAAAGCAGAGCTTATAAAAGATGGGTATTTAAATTCTAAAGATGAACTAACTACAATAGAGGTCAGAGATGATGAAGAGATAAAAGTAAATGGTAAGAAGATCAAACCTCAACATCAGAAGAAGTATCAGAAAATATTAAACGATATGATTGATATTGATCCGGATATAGATATTGATTGATCACATGTATAGATAAATGAAAAAGGCCGGAATTAACTCCGGCCTTTTTCGTTGTTCACCTGTTTAAAATAATATTATTTATTAGCAGCGTAAAGTTCTGCTACTTTGTCCCAGTTAATAATGTTAAAGAAATTAGAAATATAGTCTGGGCGTTTATTTTGATATTTCAGGTAGTAAGCATGTTCCCATACATCCAGACCTAAAATTGGGAATCCACCACATCCTACTCCTGGCATTAATGGATTGTCCTGGTTTGGAGAAGAGCAGATCTCAACTTTTCCACCCGGGTGAACGCAAAGCCATGCCCATCCAGATCCGAATCTTCCAGCTGCTGCACTAGAGAATTCCTCTTTGAACTTGTCGTATGATCCGTAAGCATCATTGATTGCATCCCCTAGCTCTCCGGAAGGTTGGCCGCCGCCATTAGGACTCATTACTTCCCAGAATAGGTTGTGATTGTAAAAACCACCACCATTATTTCTTACTGCTGTGTTATCTGAATGATTTTTTAAAAGGTCTTCGATACTTTTGCCTTCCATATCAGAACCTTCCACAGCTCCGTTCAATTTTTTTGTATATCCCGCATGGTGTTTGGAGTGATGGATCTCCATAGTTTGAGCGTCAATATTTGGTTCTAACGCATCATATTCATACGGTAAACTTGGTAATTCGAATGCCATAATTAATCGTGGTTTATTATTGGTTAAACAAATACTATTTATAATAATATAAACTGTTTATTCAATGTAATGTTACATTGATTTTATAATACGGTCAAGGCGAATGCCGGGTGGTTTGGCATGTGTGTTATAAAATTAACTGTTTTTTTATAAACCAATCCTGTTTATGGACGCTATTTTCTCAGATCTGAAAAAAAATCCTGAATGAGAGATTTGCATTCGGTTTCTAATACACCGAATTTAATTTTCGTTTTTGGATGGAGGGGTGAAGGGTTTAAACGACGAAACCCTCGCTGCAGATCGGGAGCACCATAGACAATTTCACTGATTTGCGACCAGGCCAATGCTCCTGCACACATTGTACAAGGCTCAAGAGTGACAAATAATCGGCAATCAGTAAGATATTTTCCTCCAAGATTTTCGGCTGCCGAGGTAATTGCGATCATTTCTGCATGGGCTGTAACATCGGTGAGTATTTCTGTTTGATTGTATGCTCTGGCAATAATTCTGTTGTTACAAACAATGACAGCTCCGACAGGGATTTCTCCTTCTTCGTAAGCAATTTGTGCCTGCTTTAAAGCCTCTTTCATGAAATGCTCATCCGAATGTACGCTTAGCCCCATATTATTTTTGTTTTGGCTTTTTGAGTTTTATGCTTTCCATACTTATTTCAATGATCTCTTTCCAGTTTTGCTTTGCTCCCTGAGGTGAAGAAAAACTCATGATCCATAATTTACCATCATGAATAAGGTATTGTATGTAGTTGTATTTTCGGATAGTCGGACGAGGGATCATCGAATTTTTCGGTGGATAAACCACTGTTTCCATTTCAAGAACGGCGACTTTTTTCCCTTCAAGGTCAATTATCTCTTCCTTCAGAATATTTATTTCGTCAAAAAGGTCGTAGATAGTTGCTTTGTAAAAGCCATATAATAATTCAATATCCTCTTCTGGCCATGGAGTTTCTGATTTATTAATAATGAATTCAGATTGTTTGTCAGCACTGATATATGCAAATGCTGCAGGATCTGCAGATCTGTATTTTGCATAGAGTTCATCGTCAGTCATTTTTGTAAAACCTTCAGGGATTTTTATCTGAAAGCTTTCACTAACTGTAGCTTTTTCCAGGCTAAGTCCTTCCTGTGCGAAGCTTATAGCTACAGAAAAGAAAAATAATATAAGGGCAAAAAATTGATTCTTCATTCTTTATAAAGTTATTCAGGCATTTAAACGATATTTTCTCTTATTTCTTATATACGAGAAAAATACACTGCAAATCTATGATATATTTTACTTGTTTGTAGCTGAAATTAAAAACCATTGGAGATTTTGTCATTTCCTTTTATAAATTTGTAGCCAATATAAAAATAAAGTTGAAATGTTACGAACACATACTTGCGGTGAATTGCGCATTGAACATACCGGACAGAAGGTTGAATTAAGTGGATGGGTACAGAGAATTCGTGATAAAGGAGGAATGATCTGGATTGATCTTCGCGATCGATATGGTATTACACAATTGATCTTCCAGGAAGGCGAAACTAATTCTGAAGTTATTGAGAAGGTTCGCGAAATGGGACGGGAGTTTGTTATAAATGCAAAAGGAGAAGTAAAAGAACGTTATTCTAAAAATGACAAGATCCCAACCGGTGATGTTGAAGTGTTCGTTGAAGACATAGAAATACTTAATTCCTCCAAAGTTCCTCCATTTACTATTGAGGATGATACTGATGGAGGTGAGGAATTGAGAATGAAATACCGCTACCTTGATTTAAGAAGAAACGTAGTTAGAAAAAATCTTGTTTTAAGACACAAGTTGGCCCAGGCTACACGCCGCTATCTTGATGGTCAGGACTTTTTAGAAGTGGAAACCCCTGTATTAATAAAATCTACTCCTGAGGGAGCACGAGATTTTGTTGTGCCTTCAAGAATGAATGCCGGAGAGTTTTATGCACTTCCTCAGTCACCTCAAACTTTCAAGCAGTTGCTGATGGTTTCAGGTTATGACAGATACTTTCAGATTGTAAAATGTTTTAGAGATGAGGACCTGAGAGCAGATCGCCAGCCGGAGTTTACTCAAATAGACTGCGAAATGGCATTTGTAGAACAGGAAGATATTCTTGATACCTTCGAGGGAATGACAAAATCTCTTTTCAAAGAGGTGCTTAATGTGGATGTGGAAGATTTTAAACGCATGCCATATTCAGAAGCGATGAAGTATTATGGTTCTGACAAACCGGATACAAGGTTCGATATGAAGTTTGTTGAATTGAACGAAGTAGCCCAGAATAAAGGATTCAAAGTTTTTGATAGTGCAGAGCTTGTAGTTGGAATTGTTGCAGAGGGTTGTGGGGACTATTCCAGAAAACAAGTTGATGAGTTGACCAAATGGGTTCAACGTCCACAGATAGGTGCGAAAGGATTAGTATATGTAAAATGTAATGAAGACGGATCGTTTAAATCTTCAGTAGATAAATTCTTTAGCCAGGATGACCTGAAAGGATGGGCTGAAAAAATGAATGCTTCCGCTGGTGATTTATTGTTGATTCTTTCCGGAGATACTAATACGGTAAGAAAACAATTAAATGAGTTGAGACTGGAAATGGGTAAACGTCTTGGCCTTAGAGATAATAAAGTGTTTGCTCCAC
>NZ_CP028923.1:1057500-1175000 GCF_005166025.1 Mangrovivirga cuniculi | reverse complement strand
ACGTACCTACTGCCATTTTCATAGGCAATCTGGCAAATAATACTAATGCAGGAATAATGAGAAATCCTCCACCTGCTCCTACTATACCTGTAAGCACCCCGACAAAAGCCCCTTCAAGTGCGATCAATGGCAAATTGAATTTTAATTCTTCCGGTACTCCATCTTGCTTATCGAGTCCTTTCTTTTTCTTAATCATAGATATTGCTGCTGCAAACATGATTAAGGCAAAGAATACCATTATGGCTATATCTTTTGTCACCACAAGCTCCCCAATACTAAATAGCTTCTCAGGGATGGCCGGAATAATATACATACGGGTTAAATACACCGAAATAAATGATGGTATTGCAAAAACGACTGCCGCTTTATAATTAACCAGTCCCTTTCTCATAAAGGCAACTGAACCGACCAAACTTGTTGACCCTACCACAAAAAGTGAATAAGCAGTGGCAATTACGGGTGAAATCCCTAACATATAGACAAAAACCGGTACTGTAAGAATCGATCCGCCACCGCCGATAAGTCCAAGACTTACTCCAATAATTACCGCTGATATAAGTGCTCCTATAAACATTTTTATTTAATTTTTCCACAAAGCTAATCCTGTGGAGCGCGCGAAACTGTGATTAATGTTACAGTATCCAAAATTCACATAAATATTTCTTTATCATAAAAAAAGAAGATAAATAAAATGAAAATATTATTAGTTGGTGCTACCGGAACAATCGGCAATCCTTTATATCATCATTTTTCTAAAGAGCATGAAGTGATTGGTGTGAGTAGAAATGATTGCGATATTAAAGCAGATATTACAAAACCGAATACGATCAAAGAAATGTTTCAAAGAGTAAAAGATATTGATGCTGTAATATCTGCTACTGGCGGTGCGTTTTTCGGTCCATTGAATGATCTTGATTATGATAAAGGAATGGACAGCTTCGCTAATAAGGCCATGGGGCAAATTAATCTTATCCTTGAGGGCCAGCATTTTCTTAAAAAAGGAAGTTCTTTTTCTATTATTAGTGGAATATTATCTGAAGATCCCATAAAAAATTCTTCGGCTCTGGCAATGGTTAACGGAGCTATAAATTCTTTCGTAAAAGCAGCTTCAATGGAATTATTTGACAAAGGAATCAGGGTTAATGCAATCTCTCCCGGCCTTGTTGAGGATTCTGCAGAAGATCTTGGTGAGGCTTTCCCGGGTCATAATCCTGTTAGTATGGCAAGAGTGATAAAAGCATATGAAAAAAGCGTGATGGGATTAGTAAATGGAGAAATTATTAAAGTATATTAATAGGACTTTTAAATAGCAGATTTTTCAACTTATAATAATAAAACTCCTATGTCTATATTTGATGGCCTCATGGGCAATGCTTCTGAAATTCCATTGAAAAAAATCTATTCGGAATTTTCACAGGTATTAATTGAAGGCGAAGAGCTACATAAAGCATATAAGATTATAAGAGATGTTTTTGTGTTTACAAACAAACGACTAATCCTGGTTAATAAACAAGGTATTACCGGTAAAAAAAGAGAATATTTAACAATCCCCTATCATAGTATTATCAGATTTTCTAAAGAGAGTTCCGGACTTCTGGACTTTGATGCGGAACTTAAAATCTGGATCAGAGGCCAGGCCGAACCAATCGCTAAGGATTTTAAGGACGACAATAACATCAACGAAATATATAAATTATTAAGTCAATATACCCTTTAGTTTCATAACCTTTTATTAAACTATCCCGTTATTTACTGTAACATTTGTTTAAACAAATATAAATGTTGTAAATTATGAAAAAAGTCATCCATAAATCAAATAGCAGAGGTCATGCTGATCATGGCTGGTTAAATTCCTGGCATTCATTCAGCTTTGCAAATTATTATAATCCTGAAAGAATGCATTTTGGAGTTTTAAGAGTTCTTAATGATGATACTGTTGCCCCGGCCATGGGTTTTGGAAAACATCCACACGACAATATGGAAATTATATCTATTCCTCTTAGTGGTGACCTGGAACACGCTGATAATATGGGTAATAAACAAGTTATCAAAGAAGGCGATGTTCAGGTAATGAGTGCAGGTACCGGTATTATGCACAGTGAAAAGAACAAAAACAACGATCAGGAAGTTAAGTTCTTACAGATATGGGTTTTTCCAAATAAGAAAGATGTTGAACCCCGATATGATCAACAATCTTTTAAAAAGAAAATAGAATTAATAAATGGCAGCAGGTCTTATCTCCTGATAAAGACGATGAGGGAGTCTGGATTCACCAGGACGCCTGGTTTAGTTTATCGTCACTGGAAAAAGGCAAAGATCTTTCTTACGAAATTAAAAGAAAGGATAATGGTGCCTACCTATTCCTGTTAGAAGGTGATTTGGAAATAGATGGCGAAAAAATAAGTAAAAGAGATGCTGTAGGAATCTGGGACACTGAAAATTTTAATATAAAAGCAAGCCAGGATTCTGAGATTCTTGTTATGGACATACCAATGAAACTATCGTAATTATGGAAGCTTTAGAAAAAATAGATATATCACAACATAAAGAAAAAATTGCTGACACTACTTACCCGGTATTAGATGTTATTAAAAACAGATGGAGCACGCGGTCTTTTAAAGATCTTTCGATCAGTGATGAAACTTTGACAAATCTTTTTGAAGCTGCATCATGGGCGGCAAGTAGCAGGAATGAGCAGCCATGGGAATATATTTATGCACATAAAGGAACGGAAGGTTTTAATAAGCTAGCAGATTGCCTGATGGAAGGAAACCGATGGGCTAAAGATGCCCCAGTCCTCATTTTAAGTATAGCTAAAAAAACCTTTAGCAGAAATAATAAACCAAACGCTCATTATTTCCATGATACGGGAGCTGCAAATACTACTATGTTATTACAAGCTGTAAACATGGGAATATTAGGTCATATGATGGCAGGATTTGACAAAGACAAAACGATCGAAAATTTAGGTATTGATGAAAACCATGAACCAGTATGTTTTATAGCTTTGGGATATCCAGATGAGCCAGATAATTTAGAGGACCCATTTAAAGAAAGAGAACAAGGTAGCAGATCGAGAAAATCCGTTAATGAGTTTGTTTCGAAGATTTAATAAAGTAAAAAAAAGGAGCGTCAAAAACGCTCCTTTTTTATTCGAATTCTTTACAATCTTCACTTGATTGGTAAACCGCAGCTCCCTGCTGGTAAACCAGTTTTGCTCCCAAATGCCCCACATATCCAGTAAAAAATAATGAAAGCAAAAGTGCTACTGCTGATATTATTTTCACATATTTAGAAAGAGGATCGTTGAAGACCACGGATATGAAAAATAATATAGTCCCGATTGTAAATGACCAACCTAAAAAGTACCCAAAATATTCATGGTCGTTTTTAACTGTCGGATCGCATAAATCTCTCCCTACAATTTCATAGGCTTCGTTCCCCGTCCAGATGGCCAACCATATGAACGGCACGCCTGCAAATAGGAGTAATTTGGAAGCAGATGTTAAAAACGAAAATTTTCGATTTAATTGTGGAATCATAGAGCAAAGCCCTAAAATAGATCCAATAACAATTAAACCAATAGGTAAGTGAACAGTCAATGGATGCCACAATTCAGGCCTCCACATTCCCGGTACTTCTGCCATATTAATCGGTAATAGTTACTGATATAGGTACAACTTTCTGACCTTGTTTCTCAACATCGACAGTTACAGAAGTTCCTGCAGAAAGCATAGAAAAATCAACAGATTCTCCATCTTTCATTAACTGTGTATCATCAGTAAAATATAATTCTAATGTTTTATCATCATCAGTCTTCACGTAGATTTCTACTTCATCAGCATTTACTTTTTCAATTGTACCTGAATAAGTACCAGTTTCTACTACGTCGGAATGACTTCCTCCACAGGATACTAAGACAAATAATAATGATAATGTTAGAGCGGTGATTTTAAATAGTTGCTTGTTCATAATCTTATAAATTTTTAAGTGCGCAAATTAATGAACATTATCTACTTATAATAATGATGACTATTAATCTATTTTAAATTCTGTGCTATTTCAGGATTTGTATTTTATAGATCCTTTCTGATGATTCTTCGCCATTTAAACAATAGTTAATGGAACCGAATCCATTTAAACTTAAATTATCTTTTGCAAATTTTGTAGCCTCATAGTGAAGTATCAATCCGATTTCATCATCCTTATTGACTACTTGAAAATCATCACCCAATTTTTGCTTTAAGAAATCCATCCTCAGTCTGGCACTCAAAACATAAACTGATGTATCTTCTCCTTCTAATTTAAACTCAAAAATCATAAACAATATAGCTGGTTAAATATCAATGTTATTGATTTTAAGGCATGGAAATTAATATGTAATCTTCTTTTTACAAAAAAAAATCTGATATTTAAATCAAAACATTGTACTATTTAACAATCAACAAGCTCAGAATATAATAAATAGATTTTAAGTTATAACTTTTAAAAGATTGAGAAAAGCGAAAATTTAAAGTTTAATTTTCTTTAATTATAATTTTGAAAAGTTGAATCCTTAAAATCAGTAACCACAGGAATATAATACTGTAATATTTTGACTTTTTCTCCATCTAATAATACCATGAATAAATCTCCATATTGATCGTCCTCAAATTGCTGAAACCTATCTTCTCCAATTAGTTCGTTGATCAGAAAAGGAATAGTATTTGAATGACCGGATACGAGTATAGTGTTTCCCTTTTCATCTTCTTTCAGTTTGGCTGAAAAATTCTCATTACTTGGTGATGGTTCATATTGCATGATAACCAGGCTATTTAAATCAGCTAGTGGTTTAACCGTTTGGATAGTTCTTTTATAGTCAGTTGAATAAATGGCATCAAACTCAATATTTTTAAGCATTGAGGTTAAAGTCTTAACTCGTTTTATACCAATCTTAGATAATTCCGGATCCTTGTTCAACGTATCTTTCTCAGCATGTCTTGTTAAGAAAATTATTGTAGGTTCAACTTCTGGTTTATCTGAAAATTGCCCTGAATCATCAGTTTTCTCTATACAGGAAATAAAAAACATGAATGTGATTATCAGGAAAAAACATCTTTTTAATTTCATTTTTTAGCTGAGTTAATTAATGTTATGCAAAAGTAAATTATTAATAATAATGATAGAATACACTCAGAATATCAAAGTTTTACCGGGCCATATTGATGAATTGGGACATGTTAATAACATCATTTATCTAAAATGGGTACAGGAAACTGCCAAATCACATTGGGAAACTGTTGCTTCCAGTAAAATGCAGTTAGAATATTTATGGGTTGTGCTAAGGCATGAGATCGATTATAAATCAGAAATTTTTGCCGATGATATTGTCAAAACCAAAACGAAAGTAATAAATATCAAAGGTCCATTATCCAAAAGATCTGTAGAAATATATAGTAACGATAAGTTGGCTGCAAAAGCAATAACTACGTGGTGTCTCCTGAATAAAACTACACGAAAGCCAATTCAAATACCGGAAGAATTCGCTCAATTATTCTTATAATTTATTAGTTGAGAAGGTGTCTCCGTAGGATAGATCACCCGATTCGTAACCACGTTTAAACCATCTAATACGTTGCTCTGATGTTCCATGAGTGAATGCATCAGGAACTACCCTGCCCTGCATTTGCTTTTGTAACCTGTCATCTCCAATGGCATTCGCTGCATTGATCGCTTCTTCAAGGTCTCCTTGTTCTAGAATGTCAAACATTTCATCTGCTCTTCTCGCCCAGTATCCAGCTAAAAAGTCAGCTTGTAATTCTAGCCTTACTGATAATTTATTGTATTCTTTCTGACTTAACCGATTTCTTTGGCTATGTACTTTATCTGTGTATCCAAGTAAATTTTGCACATGATGACCTACTTCATGAGCTATTACGTATGCCATGGCAAAATCTCCGGGCGCACCAAATCGATTTTGAAGTTCATTATAAAAACTAAGATCAATATAAACTCTTTGATCTGCAGGACAATAAAACGGGCCAGTGGCTGCTCCTGCAAAACCACAACCAGATTGAACCTGATCAGTAAAAAGAACTAATGTGGGCTCAGGATAATCTTCTCCATATTCCTCCATAAACACTTCATTCCAGACATCTTCAGTATCCGCTAAAACTACTTTTGTGAATTCTGCTAATTCATTCTCTTCTGCAGTTGTTTCATATCTATTTTCAACTGTCAATGAACTTACTCCGGATGATGCCTCAAAAAGTTGAAGTGGATTAAGTCCAAAAATCCAGGATAATAAGAGAATAATAATTATTCCTCCACATCCTAATGATCCGCCTCTTCCTAATGATCTACCACGCCTGTCATCGACATTACTACTGGTTCTGCGTCCTTTCCATTTCATAGATTACAAAGTCTTATAATATAATTTAATCAATATTCACTTTAATTTTAATAGCATTAAATGGAGAAATTAAAATTAAATAACATTTGTTGAAACAAATGTCGCCCTAGTAAGTACATATTTAAAACAAATATATATTTAGATGAATAAACTTAGCATCTCCGATACTTCATTCGAAAAAGAAATAGAAAAACACCCAAACTTATTAATCAGGTTTACTGCAGAATGGTGCGGAACATGTAAATCCACCCAGAATGCATTCGATAAATTTGTTTCTGATGGAGAATTCCAGGATTATAAAGTAGCTGAAATGAATGCTCCTGAAAGTCCAAAAGCCCGATTAAAAGCTGGTGTTTATGCAGTCCCCTATTATGCTATATATAGAGATGGGAAACTATTAGAGGGCATATCCACTACCAGTCTTAATGAAATTAAAGATTTAACAGAACAATTAGCATCAAGATAATAGTTCAGATTCAAACTACTATTTATCTAAGCTTTAATATTAATTAGGATTTCAAACCTAATAACAGGCTTAACCAGCCTGTTTGTTTTGGCACCTAATTACTTTATCGCCACAACCACATATTTTTCTAACAAAAATGTGTAAATTCTATTATATAATAAGTTGTAACTCTAATTAATAACCATGTCTGTTGATAAAATCATTTCAAATATAAAAGAAAGGAATCCTCATCAGCCCGAATTCATTCAATCTGTAGATGAAGTGATTGAATCACTGACTCCGGTGCTTGAAAAAAAGGATATCTTTAGAAAATACAAAATTCTCGAGCGTCTGACTGAGCCAGAAAGATTGATATCATTCAGGGTAAACTGGTTGGATGACAACGGGGAAATACATGTTAACAGAGGATATAGAGTACAAATGAATAGTGCCTTGGGTCCCTTTAAAGGTGGTCTTAGATTTCATCCATCCGTGAACTATTCGATATTAAAATTTCTTGCTTTCGAACAGACATTCAAAAATGCTCTCACGGGAATGCCTTTAGGTAGTGGCAAAGGTGGTGCAGATTTTAATCCTAAAGGAAAATCAGATGAAGAGATTATGAGATTTTGCCAAAATTTCATGAATGAACTATTTAGGCATATGGGTCAATTTACGGATATCCCTGCCGGTGATATAGGAGTTGGCAATCGGGAAATTGGGTTTTTATTTGGGCAATATAAAAAATTAAGAAATGAATTTGCAGGAGTTATTACGGGTAAAAATGTACGTTGGGGTGGTTCGTGGGTAAGAACTGAAGCAACAGGATTTGGATTAATCTATTTTGCCTGTAATATGCTGAGTACTCAAAATGACTCTTTAGAAGGAAAAAATTGCCTGGTTTCCGGTGCCGGAAATGTAGCCCAGCATGCGATTGAAAAAATCATCGAAATGGGTGGAAAACCGTTGACAGTATCAGATTCCTCTGGCTTCATTTATGATGAAGAGGGTATTGACAAAGATAAGCTGAAGGTAATTATGAAAATCAAAAATGAGGACCGGGGCCGGATAAAAGAATATCTTGAACATTATTCAAACGCAGAATATCACGAGAATAAAGACGATGAGGATTATAACCCTCTATGGGATATAAAAGCAGATTGTGCATTCCCTTGTGCTACTCAGAATGAAATAAATAAAAAAGATGCTGAAAATCTGGTCAACAACAATATAATGTTAATTGCAGAAGGAGCTAATATGCCTGTTACAAAAGAAGGTGTTCAGGTATTTCAAGATTCAGATGTTATGTACGCACAGGGTAAAGCATCTAATGCAGGAGGTGTCGCTGTTTCAAGTATCGAAATGACTCAAAACCGTATGGGAGAAAGCTGGAGCCGCGAAAAAGTAAATAAGCAATTGATGAATATCATGAATACCATTCATAAAGATTGCACAAAAGCTGCTGAAGAATATGGATTTAAGAAAACAAATTATGTCCATGGAGCAAACATTGCCGGATTTACCAGAGTTGCACATGCCATGATCGAGCAGGGACTGACCTGATCAATTATAAAAACATCCTAATTAGGTTGAATCTTTTTCTCCGGAAGAACTCTTAATCACTTTCCGTAATATTTTTTATGGTGTAATAATTCTTATCTCAATTATTTGATTCATAATTGAAATGAATATTATATTGCATTATAGTTAATATCAACTATTCTAATTAGTTAGTACAAGATTTTTTAACCGGACTGAAAGCTATTGATCGCAGATTTCTTTTGAGTTTTTAAGCACCATAATTCAGGTCCCCATTTAATAATAAGTATGAAAAAAGTATTAATGCTCCTCTGTGCCCTTTTCCTGACTTTAGGATGCAACAAAAATAGTGATGATTTTAGTAGTCAAAAAGGGTTATTTGTCGATTATATAAACTCTTATACCGGAGGAGTGATCTCGGTGGGGAGTAATATTAAAGTTCGCCTGGCCAAGTCTTTCCCTGATAGCCTTATTGAGGAATTGAATTCTGATGTTTTTAGCTTCTCTCCTTCTATCGATGGCAAATCTTATTTTGAAAATAACAACACCTTAGTATTCGAACCACAAGCTAATCTTCCTTATGACCAGGAATATAAAGCAACTATTGATTTGGGCAAAATATTCACTGAGATCGAATCAGATAAAGAAGAATTTAAATTCATCTTCCAGACATTCATACAAAACTATGAAGCTTCAATCCGAGGATTCAAATATTACGATCAATCAGACCTATCAAAAGTTAAGATCAATGGAGTTATTAATACCGCTGACATAGTTAAATTAGAAGACCTGAAAAAAACTATAGAAGCAACCCAAAACGGAAACGAATTAGATGTTTCGTTTACAACTTCTGAGAATTCTACAGAACATATTTTCACAGTTGAGAATGCAAAAAGAAATAGTGCAGATGATAAAGTAAATATCGAAATCGATGGAAGTGCTATTGGTGTTGACAAGAAAATGAAATTTGATGTGGCTATTCCTGAAAAAGGTGACTTCCAGGTTTCTTCTGCTAAAATAATTCGTGGAGATGAAAGCTATATTTCAATCCTTTTTACTGAACCAGTGGATAGCAAACAGAATTTATTAGGGTTAATAAGTTTATCAAACACCAATAAAAACCCCAGATTGGTGGTAGATTTAAACGAAATAAAGGTTTATCCAAGTGGCCAGCCTAAAGATGATATTACTCTCACAGTAAATCAGGGTATAAAAAACATTAATGGGATCAGGCTTGCCAATACATTTACTAAAACATTAAAATTTACCCAGGCTAAGCCTAAAGTTAAATTGGTAAATAGCAGTGATAAGTCAATCATACCAAACTCAGATAACCTGGTATTGCCTTTTGAAGCAATTGGTTTAAAAGCTGTCGATGTTACCATTGTCAGGATCTTTGAAAATAACATGCTACAATACCTTCAGGTAAATAGCCTTGGAGGTGACAGACAATTAAATCGGGTAGGGCGGCCTGTGGCTAGAAAAACAATCTCACTAAAAGCCAGTGGCGTAACCGATCTGAATAATTGGAATCAGTTTACTTTAAACCTTGAAGAAGTCTTTAAAGCTGAGCCCGGAGCTTTTTACCAGATCAATATTGGCTTCAGAAAGTCGCATTCACTTTATTTCTGTGAAGGAGAATCCAAAAATGGCAACATGGAAGATCTTTCCGAAGACTGGGATGGTGAAGAACAGTCATCATACTGGGATTATTACGACAGCTATTATTCACCGGGATATGACTGGTCACAAAGAGATAACCCTTGTAGCGATTCTTACTATGGGCGAAGAAGAACAGTCAGTAAAATGCTTTTTTCTTCAGACCTTGGGTTAATTGCTAAGAAAAGAGACGGAGGTGATCTTTCTGTGTTTGTCACTAACCTTTTAGATACAGAACCTCAAAGCAATGTCAAAATCGATGTTTATGATTACCAACAACAGGTCATAGCTTCTGGAAATACAGATTCTGACGGAAAGGTTTTACTAAAAGTTGACGGTAAACCGTTTGCTCTGGTCGCATCACAAGAAAATAAAAAAGGATACTTAAAACTGGATGATGGAAGTGCATTGTCATTAAGCAATTTCAACGTTGCCGGAAAAAATGTTCAGAAAGGGCTGAAAGGTTTTATTTATGGAGAAAGAGGAGTGTGGAGACCAGGTGATACTGTCCATCTCCATTTTATCATCGAAGATAAATCCAAAACCCTTCATGAAAATCATCCGGTAATTATGGAATTGTATAATCCTGCCGGACAGCTAACGTACAAAAAAGTTAGTTCTAACAGTATCGGACCAATATACAGGTTTGATTTCGATACCAAAAAAGATGCTCCGACTGGTAATTGGTCAGCCAAAGCCAAAGTAGGTGGTGCCGTTTTCCAAAAGCAGGTCAAAATTGAAACCATCAAACCAAACCGATTGAAGATCGACCTTAAATTTGATCAGGAAAGATTTACTGCTGATGATGATTTGGTTACAGCAGACCTCAATGTAAAATGGTTGACAGGAGCAACAGCTAGAAATCTGGATGCAGAATTTGATTTGCTGTTAAGACCAACTAATACTACTTTCGAAGAGTTTCCTAACTATGAATTTGACGACCAATCAAAAGATTTTAATGCAAACAGAGAACCAGTTTTTGAAGGAACCCTCGATAACAATGGTTACACAAAACTCAAAGTAGAATTAGGTGAGAACAAAAATGCGCCTGGTGCTTTAAATGCGATTTTCTATGGTAAGGTTTATGAAGAGGGTGGGAATTTCAGTATTAGCAGTACTTCAATTCCTTATTATCCATACACTCATTTTGTAGGTATAAAAGTTCCTCAGGGTGATAAGCGAGGGATGCTACTGACCGACAAAGACCATAAAGTTCAGGTTGCTACAGTAAATTCCAAAGGCAACCCGGTATCAAGAAAAGATCTGACTGTTTCTGTATATAAACTCAGATGGAGATGGTGGTGGGATAATTCCTATGAAAACATCAGTAATTATATAGGCAGGAGTTATAATGAACCTATTTCCACTCAAAAAATAAGTACGGTTAATGGGAGAGCTGTTTACAATCTGAGAGTGAACAAACCGGAATGGGGAAGATATTTTATCAAGATAACAGACAAAGAATCAGGTCATTCAGCTGGGCAGGTGGTGTATATTGACTGGCCTGGATGGGCAGGAAAAGGCCAAAGAGGAGAGCTTGGTGGTGAAGCAATGCTGGATTTCGCTGTCGATAAAGATAAATATAATGTCGGAGATAACGTTTCATTACAAATTCCATCTACTGAAGGTAACAGACTTCTCGTCAGTCTGGAAACGGGAAGTGAGATTCTGGAAACATTTTGGGTTGAAACTGAATCTGGTCAGACAAGGGTCGAATTTGAAGCAACTGAAAAAATGGCTCCGAATATATATGCTCATCTTACGATGATCCAGCCTCATGGTCAGAAAGAAAACGATCTACCTATAAGATTGTATGGGGTGAAATCAATTAAGGTGGTAAATAATAATACCATTCTTGAGCCAGAGATAAAGATGCCTTCAGAAATAAAACCCCAACAAAAATTTGATATAAAAATTTCTGAGAAAAATGGAAAAGCAATGGCATATACGATCGCTGTTGTTGATGAAGGACTACTTGATATTACGAATTTCAAGACTCCGGAACCATGGAATTCCTTTTATTCGCGTGAAGCTTTAGGTATCAAAACCTGGGATATTTATGATGATGTTATGGGAGCCTTTACAGGCGAAATGCTTCATCTCTTAGCTGTTGGTGGTGACGGATTACTAAAAGCTAAAGACAATAATGAAGCAAACAGATTCAAACCGGTGGTTAAGGTTTTAGGTCCTTTTTACCTTGAGGAAGGTGAAACAGCAAACCACAATGTAAAGATGCCTCAATACATTGGTAGTGTCAGAACTATGGTGATTGGTGCTGAAGATGGCGCCTACGGCCATGCACAGAATACAACCCCGGTTAAACAGCCACTAATGGTTCTTGCCACACTTCCTCGAGTTGCAGGTCCAAAGGAAAAAATGAAACTGCCTGTTAACGTTTTTGCACTTAAAAAGAATCTGGGTGCTGTTAATATAAAAGTAAAAACCAGCGGTAACCTTAAAGTTTCAGGTACCTCTGATAAATCTGTTTCTTTCTCCAAGGCCAGTGATAAAGTTATATACTTTGATCTTGAAGCAACAGATGAAACAGGCATCGGAAAAGTTCAAGTAATAGCCACGGGTTCAGGCCTTCGTGCTGAATATGACATTGAAATGAATGTCATCGCCCGAAATCCTTTGATGACTGATGTTAAAGATCAAGTAATTAAACCGGGAGAAAGCTGGTCAACAAAATATACTCCTTTTGGAATTAAAGGAAATAATACTGGTTCTATCGAAATCAGTACAATGCCCCCATTAAACATTGAACAGCGCATGAAATACCTGGTAAGATACCCTCATGGCTGTATCGAGCAAACCACTTCTGCTGTTTTTGCTCAGTTATATTTGGATGATCTGACGGAATTATCAGGTGAAGAGAAACAGAAAATCCAAAAAAATATTGAGGCCGGAATTGATAGAATGAAATCTTTCAGGGTATCAACCGGAGGTTTTGCCTATTGGCCGGGTGGTAATTATGCATCTAACTGGGGTACTAATTATGCCGGTCACTTCTTGATCGAAGCAAAAAAGGCCGGATACATGGTGCCTGATAATCTTCTGAATTCATGGGAAAAATATCAGAAAACTAAAGCCAGATCCTGGGGAAGAATGCAAGACGATAATGATACTGATCTGACTCAGGCTTACAGGTTATATACACTTGCATTAACCGGATCTCCGGCCCTGGGTGCGATGAATAGAATGAAAGAAGATAATTCTATCAGCCTTGCAGCAAAATGGCGACTTGCTTTAGCATATGCTGTGGCTGGATATAAAGATCAGGGAAAAAATATGATCAGTGGATTATCTCAAAACATTGAAATATCTGATGAAAGAAGGCACTATACATTTGGCTCGAGAACAAGGGATAAGGCAATGATCCTGGAAACGTTGGTCAGGTTAGACCAAAAAGAAGATGCTTTTTTACTTCTGATGGATATTGCAAAAGAAATGGGTGATAATAGCCGATGGATGAGTACTCAAACTACTGCTTACAGTTTTATTGCAATAGCTAAGTACGTCCAGGGATTTGATATAGATAAACCGGTAAATGCAGAAATCATTACCGGCAGTGATCAATTAGCAGTAAACAATGACTATTTCATTAACCAGGTAGCAATAAAAAAAGTTGATGATTCTCAAAATATCAAAATCAACAATAAAGGCAATGCTCCAATCTATGCGCGACTTATCCGAACCGGGACACCTGTAGAAGGTAAGGAAGAAGCATCAGAACGCAACATTGATTTCAAGGTTGATTATTATGATATGGATGGAAATGCAATTAACCCTAAGAGTCTAGCACAGGGAACAAATTTCACTGCCGTAGTGACAATAACCAATCCGGGAATTAAAGGTAACTATAAAGACATGGCATTGACACAAATCCTTCCCTCAGGTTGGGAGATAATTAATACCCGACTCGATGGCTCAGATAACGGAAATTCAAAAGCAGATTACATTGATATTCGCGATGACCGGACAATGCATTATTTTGACCTGAGGGCTTATGAAAAGGTGAAATTTGAGGTGCTTTTAAATGCAGCTTACCGTGGTAGATTTTACAAGCCATCGGTAAAAGTTGAAGCAATGTATGACAATTCAGTATTTGGATCGACAGGTGGAGAGTGGGTTGAGGTAATAGCTGAATAAAGAATGAAAACAGGGATTAAAAAAAAATTAAACAAGGTTATCAGAGCAGGCATCTATCTCATGTTTGCACTGGTAATCGTTATTTTATTAATCCCGATTCCCGATCCTGTTTTTGATACTCCAAATTCAACAGTTCTTTATTCCTCAGAGGGGGACTTATTATGCGCCAGTATAGCAGAGGACGAACAATGGAGATTTCCTTCATCAGATTCAATACCCGCAAAATTTGAACATGCTATAAGAATTTTTGAAGATGAATATTATCACTATCACCCGGGTGTAAATCCTGTATCTATTTTCAGAGCTGTATGGCAAAATTATAAAGCTGGAAAGGTAGTATCAGGAGGTAGCACTCTAACTATGCAGGTAGTTAGAATGGCTTATGGAAATAAAAAAAGAACATTAATCCAGAAAGCCATAGAAATACTGGCTGCTATCAAATTAGATCTCTTTTACTCTAAGGAAACGATCTTAAAACTCTATGCTGACAATGCTCCTTTTGGAGGTAATATTGTCGGTATCACCTCAGCCTCCTGGAAATACTTCGGCAGGCCACCCTACAGACTTTCGTGGGCTGAAGCAGCTACACTTGCAATTTTACCCAATGAACCATCAAATATATATCCGGGTAAAAATCAGGATAAACTGATTTCTAAAAGGAACAGATTACTTTCAAAACTTGCGAAAAAGGGATTCATGTCTGATGAAGAATTATTTCTTGCTAAAGAAGAGATAATCCCGGCAGAAATCTATGACCTCCCCGATCATGGGTATCATTTGTTATACCGGTCGATTAAAGAAGGAAAGTCTGGAAATAATATTCATTCAACTTTATCTGCCTCTCTTCAGGTAAAGGTTGAAGAAATTGTCAATAGGTATAGTCATAAAATGGCGTCAAATGAAATTCACAATGCTGCTGCATTGGTTTTAAATGTTAAGAACGGAAGCACATTAGCCTACGTCGGTAATAGCAAAAATTCGGGATCACACGGGCAGCATGTAGATGTTATCACAGCCAGAAGAAGTCCGGGAAGTTTACTTAAGCCATTTTTATATGCAGCATCGTTAGATGAGGGACTCATTACACCCGAAAAACTAGTCCCTGACGTACCCCTTTTTTACAATGGATTTGCTCCTAAAAACTTTGACAAACAATACCGGGGTGCAGTTCCTGCTGACGAAGCATTAGCAAGTAGTTTGAATGTTCCTTTTGTCCATCTGCTTGTAGATTATGGTTATGAAAAATTTCACCATAATTTAAGAAAAATCGGTTTTAAGTCATTTGACAAACCAGCCAGTCATTATGGTCTGTCAATAATACTTGGAGGTGCTGAAACTACATTGTGGGAAATAACAGGTGCATACGCAGGAATGAAAAGATCCCTGGATAATTATTACAATAGACCGGTTAATAAGGGATATAGCGATCTCGATTTTCACAGTAATTACTATGATAAAGCTGACTCGTTAATACTGAACGAGATAAAATTAAACCCAGATGGTCAAATTAAAGCTCCATCTATATGGTTTACCCTTAATGCAATGAAAAACCTGAACAGACCTGAGCAGGAAGCCGGCTGGGAACAATTTAATTCTTCCCAATCAGTTGCGTGGAAGACCGGTACGAGCTATGGATTCAAAGATGGTTGGGCGATCGGAATTACTGACAATTTTTTAGTGGGCATCTGGATCGGAAATGCAGATGGCGAAGGCCGCCCAGGTTTAACCGGAGTCGAAGCTGCAGCCCCTTTGATGTTTGAAGTTTTCGATCTCCTGGATGATCAACTTAATTTGAGAGAACCATTTGGCATAAGTAAAGTGGTTTGTCAAAAAAGCGGAATGATTGCAGCTGAAAATTGTACAGAAATCGATAGTGAAAGTTTGCCAGAATATCTTGCAGTCACAAAAGAATGCGATTTACACCAAAATATCCAATTAGATCAGAAGGAAGAATATCGTGTCAATAGCAGCTGCTACGAAATTTCAAATATGGTAACTAAATCATACTTTATTTTACCTCCGGTCCAGGCATACTATTACAAACGCTTTAATCCGAATTATAAAACAGCCCCTCCATTTATTGAAGATTGCAATGCACAAGATGTAACTAAGTTTTTTGATCTTATTTATCCGGAAAAATTCACCAAGGTTCATATCCCCAGAGAGCAAGCCGGAAATACTGGTGAAACTATTTTTGAGGCTGCACATGGAGATGCTGATATTAAAGTCTTTTGGCATCTGGATAATCAATTTCTTGGATTTACCACCGGAGACCATAAAATGGGTATACACACCTCGGCTGGGGTCCACCTTCTGACATTAGTTGATGAAAATGGTAATGAAATAAGCCAGCCATTTGAGGTGGTCAATTAATACAAGGCAAAGTATCATACAAATTATTCTTTTGTGGATTTTATAGTTATATTCATGTAAACCAATCTATTAACCATGAAAAACACCGCTGTCTTTCTTATTCTTTTAACTATTAATTTAATTCAGATAAAGTCACAGGACTGGGCGATCAAACAACTTGAAAACTCTCCTCGCCATCAGGAAAATATTACCGTTTCTTATGGGGATGAATCTATCTCCTGTTTCCTTGTTTATCCGGAAGTTTCAGAAAAAGCACCGGTTATAATCTTGATCCATGAAAACAGAGGATTGAATGACTGGGCCAGAAGTATGGCAGATCAGGTAGCTGCAATGGGTTACATAGTTATCGCTCCGGACTTCTTAACAGGTAAAGCTCCCAATGGTGGTAATACTCCTGATTTTGAAAACAGTGATGCTGCGAGATCAGCAATTTATGAATTGAGCCCTCAATTGATAACTAATGATCTTAAAGCAGTAGTTTCGTATGCTAAAAAAATACCAGCTTCCAACGGTGAAGTAGCAGTTATGGGATTTTGCTGGGGAGGCTCACAAACTTTCAGATTTGCTACAAATACGGATGAAGTAGAGGCATTCTTTGTGTTTTATGGAACGGGCCCTAAAGACCCTGCGGATTATAAAGATATATCTGCCCCGGTTTATGGATTTTATGGAGGAAATGATAACCGGGTCAATTCAACAATAGATATGTCGAAAGAGATAATGAATGAATATAATAAGACATATAAACCTGAAATTTATAAAGGAGCAGGTCATGGATTTATGCGGGCAGGACAGGCGCCCGATGCTTCGCCGGAAAATGCTCAAGCCAGAAAAGAGGCTCTTTCCAGGTTGAAAAAACTTTTAGAAGAAATATAATTTCATTGTAATTATTTAATTTTAATAGAATTATACCTTCCTCGATGAAAAACATTAGCATTTATATGATTCTGGTAATCTTTCTGATTGCATGTCAGGCAGAGAATAATCAGCAAGGAGAAATCAAAAATAGTGAAGTCGTTGATTTTTCTCCACCTGTTCCTACCCCGGAAGGGATGGTTTGGATTCCTGCAAAAAAGTTTAAGCAAGGAGCCCTTCCTGATGATGGATTTGCGCTAGAAAGAGAAAAGCCCGCACATGAGGTTTATGTTGATGGATTTTTCATTGATAAGCATGAAGTTACAAACAAGCAGTTTAAAAAATTCGTCGACGAAACCGGCTATATCACAGTAGCAGAACGACCTATTAACTGGGAGGAAATGAAGAAAAACCTCCCACCAGGAACTCCAAAACCACCTGATTCGATGTTGGTGCCGGGGTCATTAATCTTTAATAAAGAAGTTGAAAATGTCTCCGATATGAACAACTATTTTCAATGGTGGGAATGGAAAAAAGGAGCAAACTGGAGGCAGCCATATGGGCCTGATAGTAATATAAATGATCAAGAAAATTATCCTGTAGTTCATATTGCCTATGAGGATGCCCTGGCATACTGTAAATGGGCAAACCGTAGATTACCGACGGAGTCTGAATGGGAAGCTGCTGCAAAAGGTACTCTAACGATGTGCACATATACCTGGGGAAATGACGATAAAAAATTGCAACCATGGCCAATACCTGGCAAGGTAGATTCCCAACAAAAAATGAATCTGAAGATGGGTTCAAATACATATCACCAATAAAATCATACCCTCCAAATTCGGCGGGAATATACGATATGGCCGGAAATGTCTGGGAGTGGACCAGTGATTGGTACAACAGAGACTATTATAAAGCAATAAATACATCAGCTGTTTTGAGTAACCCAACTGGAGCAAAGGAATATTTTGATCCTGACAGACCTTATGAACCAGTAAAAGTAATCAAAGGCGGGTCTTTTCTTTGTCATTCTTCATATTGCGCCAGTTACAGGATATCTGCGAGAATGCCATCTAGTATCGATACCGGATCAGATCACCTTGGTTTCCGAACAGTGGTAACTCCTGATATGCTGAAGTAATTATTCCCCTTTAGTTCCTTTGGTTCTTTTATGGGGTGTTATTTTAGAAGAATTTTTACTCTCTTTATCTTCTTGCGGGAAAAAATTGACATCTCTTTGAGGGAACGGAATGGTAATACCAGCTTTTTTAAACTTTGAAAAGATAGCAAACCTGATATCAGTCTTTACCGATAAAACATCATCATAATTTTTTATAAATGCTCTAACTTCAAAATTTAACGAACTATCCGCAAAATCACTCCAATAAACACTTATCGGTGGTATTTTCAAAACTGCCGGATGCTCCGAAGCCGCTTCAATCAAAATATTTTTTACCTTTTCTGGATCTGAACTATAGGCAACACCCACCGGTACTATAACTCTTCCTCTCCTGTTATTATAAAACCAGTTAGTAAGCGAATTTGAAATCAATTCAGAATTAGGAATTACAATGGTTGACTGATCAAATGTTTGAACCTGGGTGGCCCGGGCACCAATATGTTTAACATATCCCTGCCCGGAATTCACAACGATCCAATCTCCGATTTTAATAGGTCTTTCAAATAAAAGAATTAACCCTGAAACGAAATTAGATACAATGCTTTGCAGGCCAAAACCAATACCTACTGAAAGTGCACCTGCAATTAGTGCTATCTTGGAAAAGTCTATACCTATTGTTGACAGAGCAAGAATTACAGCTATTAACATCCCGACGTAGTTGGCTAACGTCATCATCGAATTTCGAAGACCCGGGTCAAAATGGGATGAACCTAATATTCTTCGTTCAAACATTTTTGAAATCCATCTGACGACAGCAATGGCTATAATAAAAACCAAAAAACCATATAATAAATTTGTAACTGAAAATGATACGGCTCCTATATGGATATCAGATTCAAAATATGAATAAATACGTTGTATATTTAATTTATCAAAGCCCAATAATATTAATAAAAGTGGCAGGATTAAAAACGGGAGCGAAATATCAACAATTATTCGTGTCCAGAAATAAACTGAGTCCCCTTTTTGATCTTCACTATCTATATCAGAATGATTAGTGTCTTCTTCTCCTTTTTGGAGACTATAGATTCCCCAAATCATTAAATGCCGAAGAGATATTACAAACGCCACGAAAAAAGAAAGTAGCACAAACCGGTCCACCATAAATGCACTGAATCTAATATATCCCAGTAAAATGGCTAATATCAAAATAATAGTGGCAAACCTGAACCCCTTCCTCAAAAGTTCATATCGTATTTTTAAATGCCCATGTGAATCTTCTTCAGATGAATCTTTAATAGTATTGATCCATATCTTTTTCCTGGTAAGCATAAAAATAAGAACAAGTATTACAATGCCCAGTGATCCTGAAATTACATGTATAAGGTCCTCCCCTATTTCGTGAACCAATTCAATAGCAGTAGTCGGGATTCTTTCAAAAATGAATAAAATAAATATTGCAGAGCCGATTAATACAATTTGTCGGGCGTATTCATTATTACAATTAACAATACGCCACTTATCATTGGAAGGAGAGAATGCACTTCGAATGTATTTTATAAAGAAAACTGATGCTGTAATTCCAAAAAATAATCTTAAAAAGAAGAGCTTATTATAAACTGTGATCAAATTAAACTCTTTACCTATCCAATAGAGTAAAATAAAGGCAAAAGTCAATAATAATAGGTCAGAAAAACTTTTAACTGCTGCTCTCCTTTTTCTATTTATAAGAGAAAGTTCTTCACCCTTTTCAAAATATCCATCTATTCGTTTCCAAATGCTATTCTTTGACACTAGATAAAAGACTATCACAATCAAGATAAAAGCCGTCATTAATATCATGATTGTTGCTTTGTAATTTTTGCCTTTTTTTAAGCTATCTGCCCACTGATTAAAAAAGTGAGCGATTTTATCTACCACTACCGGAAAATCTCTGGATGCTTCAACCCACAAATCAGGTGATAAAATTGACTTACTTCTATTTCCCAGGGCGTCGATGAATATATCGCTCTTTTTTTTGGCAATATCGACTAAAAGTTGGCTGATTTGCTCATTAAGCAGTATTGCTGATTGCTTTAATTCAACAGTATTGCTAATCTTTGTTTCCAGGCTGTCCCTAAGTTTAGAGATTACTTTTGCTTCAGGCATTTCTCCTTCAGCTGGTTCAGGGCCCAACTCTCTTAATCTGTTTTCAAAATCCTTTTCTATCTCATCTAACCGATCAATCTCATTTACAAGACCATCCTGAATATCCAATAATCTGTTTGAGTATAATGTAAGGCTATCTTTACTTTCGGGACCAGATTTTATAAGAGATTTTATGTTATTAATATGATCAAAACTTTCTTCAATTTTAGATCTAATTTCACTTATTGCTTCATCCTGGGAAAGAAGGGTAAGATTGAAAAATAAGGTTATAATAAAAAAACTTGCGTACCTGATCATTTAGACTGAACTATTGTAGAAACAATTAATTTCAACTGACTTTTTCTATTACAAAATAATAAATTTTCTTAATTGACGATAAATTATTGATATTTTAATAATTAATAAGACCTACCAGGTCCACCACTCTGCTCTGACACCAAAGAAATGTCCCCATTCTTTGGGCCCTGTTAATTGAAGAAATGGGGAGAACTGATCCTGCTGTGCTGCCTGGTTAAATCTGGCAATAGAATATATAAACCTGATATGTGGTCTTGACCATACAGACCTTTGACCTCTAAGTGCGATCGTGGGTACAAAACTTAGTTTTGTTACCCGGTACCATGAGGATGTCCCTTGCTGACGTTGACTATAATGGATCTCAGTTTGCCAGTGAAAAATGTCAGTGATATAATTAACACCCTTTAGCCCGAAAGTAAGATCTTTTTTTCTGTTAAATACTTCCTTTCCCAGATATGTTTCTGCTTCGCCTTTTGTTTTTGCTGCTCCCTGGTTATAGTTAAAAATACCATAGCCATTTAAGCTAAATTTATCAGAAAAATCAAGCAGGAAATGATTAACTATATGCCAGGAATAAGCATTCCGAAATTGAAAATTAGTAGTATCAACGGCTCCAAATGTCTCCCATGTTCTTGAGCTACCACCATCGCCTCCGTTTGCAATTCCGCTACCATATCTAATGGCAAATTGATTAAAAGATCCATCTCTTAGAAATTCGTATGGAAGCACATTATGTTGATACTTTGCTCCGATAACCCATCCATAATCTCCCGGGAAAGATTCTAATGAGCCCTGAACAGCAGGATTGTCCGAAGGATCTCCTATTCTGTGATATTCCCCTAAAAAGGTAATTAATGAATGCTTTCCTAGTTGCAGATCTTGTTCTAAAGCATACACAATTCGATTTCTGATCTCCAGACTTGGGGTACCAGTAAAATAATTCAAATAAAAATATGGAGGGACTGTAGAAGTTGTATCCGAGGAAGAAACGAAAATAACATTGAATCGCGATTTTTTATATTCAATTCCGGCCCCCTGCCCTGAATGATCATTGAAATAAAAATAATCTGCCATGTGAACATCATTGCCCCTGTAAAAACGATTACCCACCCAGATATTGAGGTCTTTGGTAAACACATTTTTGCCTTCAACATATAATTCCGGCAAAACGAGTGTCAATCCATTAAAACCTGAAGTGCTGCTACTACCAAAATAAGCCGCTCCACGAGTAAAGACAGCTGCTCTCAGTTGAACATTTATCTCTATGGAATCCCTGGTCTGTTTAAATGGTTCCATTTTAAAAGCGAGACCGATTTCCAGGTAATCCTGTTCTTCCATCCGGCCTCCAATACTTCCCATTCTGCTTAAATTAAGCCTTCTACCACTTACAGATGAAATATCAGGGGTCCAGCCAATTCCGATTCTTCCATAAGATCCTCCTGCTATAGTAAACCAATCAGATTTTTTGATATCCTGATACATGATAGAGCTTTGCGAAGAAACATCTATAGAATACAGGTTCAAAAATGCGATGAATAAAATTCGTAGATTCAGCAAATCAATGTGGTCGTGAGTTAAGTATATAATTTATAAAAATATACTCAAAACCGTTTAATCAACTATCTGCTTTTTGACTAATAAATTCTTGTGAGAACAGAAATGATTTTAAAAGCTCATTAAATTTGTTGTACTGATCAATATTGCAAATATGGCCGGCATTTGAAATCACTTTAAGACTAGCATTTTCCTGATTATCTGTAAATTCTTGTGCGGCACTCAAAAACACGAAATCATCAGACCCCATAATTACCAGGGTAGGATAATGTATTTTCTGCCCGCTAAATTTTTCCAGGGTTGAAAAGAAAGTTGAATAAAGCCCAAGCCATTTCATGTATTCATCTGAACCTATTTTTGTGGCCTGAATTTTGTAAATTCTTCTTGATCTTTGATGTTCTTTTTTAGGCATGAGCAAGTAAGAGAAAAGGCTGTACATTTGACTGTAACTTAGAAATAAATTGAAAAACCTTGCCAAATGAACAAATGCCTTGATTAAAAAATTTCCTTTAAAAATAGCTCCGGCCAGAACTGCTCCACTAACCATCTCCGGTCGTCTCATACTTAAATCCTGCATTAAAACACTACCAAAAGAAAGAGTCACAAAAAAAGCACTTTTGATTTTCAAATGATCTATCACTTCCAGAATATCAGTGGCTATTAATGCAAAATCGTAAGAGTCTTTTTCGGGGCTTATATTTTTACTTTTTCCATGATCTCTTAGATCTACTGCCAGCAAATTAAAATGAGGCTCAATAGCCTCCCATTGATATTTCCAGGTGTCCATATTCCCTCCTGCCCCATGTAAAAATACTACCCAGGTCGAACTATTTGGATTATTAGCAGTTCTAAAATTTAACATATTTACGAAACATAATGAATGATATAAAGTTTAGATGACATGGAAATCGTTAGAATGATTATTGATTTCGGCCTTTTTATTCTCATCTGGTTAACCCAGATTATTGTTTATCCTGGGTTTAAGTATATGAGTCAAAATGAGGTCAGCACCTGGCACAGTAAATATGTAGCCAGAATAACCGCACTAGTAGCTCCGTTAATGATTACGCAATTAGGTATAATTGTGTATTTCGTTTTCAGAGATCCAAACATTATCAATTTAGTTTGCCTGGCTATGGTTTTAGTTGTTTGGGCAAACACCTTCTTTTCAGCAGTTCCATTGCATAATAAAATGACTGAATCAGGTGATGTAAGAAGTGTTGGATCAAGACTTATTAAAGTGAATCTTGTCAGAACTATCTGCTGGACACTTATTTGGGTACTTGGAGTAGTGAATTACCTTGTATTTTAGAATTAATCGAATGTTGAATTATAAATCAAATAATTAATTATGGCTCAAAACACAAATATTCAAAGCTGGCCAGAACTAGCAGGTGGTCTTTATGATAAGCTAACTGGCAGAAACGCTGAAATAACCTACGATTTTAAAAATTTTAAAATCGATGTTCCTACCGAGGTTGGATCAGAAGAGAAGACTAATTGGGAATTCAATGGTAAATTGATCATCTCAACTAAAGAAAATGACAATTAAAAATTGTGACCTTTTATTAAATTTTTCCGGAGATGTTATTAAACTTAAAAGCAAAGGCAATGAAGTTTATTGTAACATTATCGGAAACCCTCATTCAAAATTGCCCCTAAGGTTATTTTTCAAATATCGGAATCATTGCAAATTCACAAATCCGATAAATATCCACTGGAACAATAAGTCTCTGGTAAGTCTTAAAAATGGAAGGTTTTATCAAATTAAATTTTTCCGCTTAATCAAATTTTTATTGAATGCTTTCCTGAAAATTTAATTCTCTCAATTAAATTATTTTGAATTCCTACCAAAACATTACTCCAATTAAAAATTCTATTATTTGGTAGTTTGAGCAGGTAAATATTCAAAAAAGTTAAGGCCTTTTTTAAACCAAAATATTGATTTTTTAAGCACAATGTACATTTATAACAAGTTGATCCATCTGAAAAGTAATTATCCAATATAAATTTAACTTTTAAAGGTGTTTATAGCTATCGTAAATTAATAGATGATTTTTAATAATGATTTAAAGATATTCTACAATAATCACTCAACCCAACTTATGTCATTACATGTCATAAACATTCACAAAGTCAATTGTGTTTACTTTTAAGTATTTAAAATTATTCATCATAAAGGAGAGATGAAATGAAGAAGAAGTTATTTTTTGCTTTATGGCTGACTTTTTCGCTCACAGTCATAGCGATTATTTTTTACAGACAGGAATATAGATTTTTATTACCTACACCAAAGCCAATCGATCTAAAGATGGTTGAACAGGGAGATTCTGTAAAACTTGATCTGGCAGGTACTGGTAATAGAGTGTATTTTCATTTTTATAACAGCGAATGCCCGTGCTCGCGCTTTAATATTAAGGAGTTTAAACGCATTGTGAGAAAAAACGAAGATTCTGTAAAATTTATAGCTGTTATAGAGGAAGAACAATCAAATAAACTACAGGAATTTAAAAAAAAATATGATCTGGGTATAGAAACCATTATTGATAAGGATGGCAAAATAGCTAATGAACTAGGTGTATACAGCACCCCTCAAGCTGTAATTGTCGAAAACGGAAGAGTATTTTATAAAGGTAATTACAATAAGGCTCGCTTTTGTACTTCAAAAAACACTCGCTTTGCAGAATTAGCAGTTGAAGCCATGCTAACAAATAAGAAGCCTCCACATTTTCCGGAATTGGCTTATATATCCTATGGATGTGAACTCCCTTCAAACGAGAATTAACCTGAAAAAATATGCAAACTAAATATAAACCATTTTTTGAACGAATATATAAGCAGTCTAATTACGTATTAGAAACGCTACTAATCGGTTATTTTATTTTCGGTGTTGGCCTGGCCTTTATATATGACACTTACCTGGTAGGATTTGGAGTTGGACTGATAAATCTGATGATGTACTATAGTTCCAAAATATTCTTCAAGGAAACAAGGCTAAATCAATATATTGGTAGTTTGGTAGCCGGAATATTCATGGCTCAGTTTATCTATCAAATGCACGGATTGTTTGAAATGCACTTTACTGCATTCATTGCAATAATAGTTTTGATAGCCTATCAAAATAAATATGCATTTATTCCTCAGTTTCTATTTGTAGTCATTCACCATTCTTCCTTTGCTTATATACAATATCTGGGAAGTACAGAGAACATTGAATCTTACAAGCAGATATATTTCACCCAGCTGGACTACATGGATTTTCAGACTTTTCTATTCCATGCCGGATTATATGCTGTGGGAATTATTATAGCGGCTGTTTATGCCAATAATCTTGAAAAAACAACAAAGGATAATGCCGACAACATACTTGAATTGCAGAGGAAAGATAAAAGTGTTCAGAAAAGTATAAATTTTGCTAACGAAATAGCCGATGGTAATATAGATATCGAATTTAAGGGGGATGAAGATGATGTTCTGGCTACGGCTCTTCTTAATATGAGAGATAACATCAGTGAAAGCTCTAAAAGGGAAAGAGAAGAAAAATATATTACAGAAGGAATCGCTAAAGTCAGCGATATAGTTAGATCAAAGATTAATAATGTTGAAGAATTATCAGATCTGATTGTTTCATTTATGGTTAATTATATGGAAGCTAACCAGTCAGCTTTATTTATTCTTGACATGGAAACAGAAGAAGATCTTGAATTAACCGGGTGTTATGCCTATGACAGGAAAAAGTATGTCGATAAAAAAATCAAAATTGGTGAAGGCCTGGCAGGACAATGCTTCCTGGAGAAGGAAAAAATTCATTTGAAAGAAATCCCTGAAAACTATGTAAAAATAACTTCAGGACTTGGATCTGCAGAACCACGAGAAATCATTATAATGCCAATCAAGACCGACCAGGAAATAGTCGGAATTCTCGAGATTGCCACCTTAAATGAATTTAGATCTAAACATCATAAATTTCTTGATAGAGTAAGTGAAACGATTGCTTCATCAATAAGTACTTCACAGTTGACTAAAAAAACTAATGAACTACTTCAGGTTTCTCAACAACAAACAGAAGAGTTGAGGGCTCAAGAAGAAGAAATGAGGCAAAATATGGAGGAACTTCAAGCCACACAGGAAGAAATGACTCGTAAATCAACTATGGCTGAAGAACAATTAATGGCAATCGGAAACAGTAATATTGGAATGATTGAATTCACCACCGATGGCACTATTATAAATGCAAATGATGCTTTTTGTCAATTAATGAAATATGATCCTCATGAAATCGAGGGGAAACACCACAGAATTTTCGTAAAAGATGAAATGGGCAATTCAGTTGAATATGAGCAATTCTGGAAAGACCTGGGCAATGGAATTACGAAAAGTGGAAAATTCGAAAGAATAGATAAACTTGGAAATGAAGTAATTTTATACGGAGCCTATACCCTACTTAGAAACGAATTAGGACAGGCAGAGAAAGTAATGAAGTTTGCTTTTGATCTGACTGATTATTTAGACAATAATGCTCATTCTAACGGGGCTGAACTGAATGGTCATGATTCAAAAGTCAATTCGTCCATAGATTAACGATTAACTGTCTCATTCTTATCAAAAAAGGGGTTATTTGTTAACTTAATACAAATGGCTACCACGACAATAAGAATGCGGATATGAAGATCGTAAAGAAAACAACCAGAAAAGTACTCCTTGGTGGAGTACTTTTTCTTATTCCATTAACTGTTATCATCATAATTTTAGGTAAAACAGTAGGCCTAATTACTCCTTTGGCAAAATGGTTTACTTCTATCACAGGTATTGACTCCATGTTTGGCGCTGCAATTGCAGCAACTATATCCTTAATTCTCGTCATTTTTATCATTTCTTATGTAGCCGGCTATCTAATAAAGATAGGCTTATTAAAAAGCTGGGGTTCTGGTACCGAAAGCTTCTTATTAAGAGTATTCCCCTTTCTGCAAATTATCAAATTTAGATTTATTTCTGAAGACGATACAATTAAAGAACCCTGGCAAGCAATTTTATTAAGAGAAGATAACTTTTATCGGATCGCGTTTATTACTGATGATTCAGATCAAAATTACTATTCAGTCTTTGTTCCGGACGCTCCGAGGATGGATGCGGGTGAACTCAGGTTTTTTAAAAAAAAAGGTTTTGAACTCCATCCAATATCCATGAAAAATGCTTTAGACGGACTTAGTACCTATGGGAAAAAGATGCCGGATATTAAAATCACACATGATAAATAATCATTGCTTTGATGATTTGAATTTCATTTCTTTAAAATCTAAATCACCTTCATTAACATATATTTTCAATTTATTCAGCCCTTCCTTAAGTTCTAAAGAACCAATAATATAAGATTGAAAATTATCTGATTTCTCAATATTTATCTTTTTAATCAATTGATTATTAATATAAACATCAACCACAGATTTGGTTTCCGGAGATCTTAAAATCAGACTTAAATCATAATTCTGATTTTTCTCTTTTTCAATGGAATATAAAAGCCATTCATCTTTCACAAAATCACCAACAAAAAATTGTCCGCTATTGGTTTTAAATATGTCTACTCCATCATTTCTATAAAATCTGCTTTTATTCCATGGTTGACGCTCACCACCAGTGGAAACATGATAATTGGCATAATCTTCATCGTAATATGCTTTTCCTATTGGCCCCAGGTCATAATCAACGGCCAATATTTTATTTACCTCTCCCAGGTGATCGGAAAAAGCAATCGCACTATCTGTATTTACCTGTCTGAACATTGCATCAAGCACATCGTAATGAACAATATTATTTTCAATTTTTGTATTTTCAGCTAACTGAATGAAAGCTTCAGTCGCTTTATCCCCGCCAGGTTTTTCTCTTTCTCCTTTCCAGTATTCTATTATTTCCCGGTAACCAGAATTCATCTTAATTTCAAGTGGATTATTACTACCCAACTTCTTCAATGGCCACCAGCACCACCCAATCTGGTTTTCTTCCATTAGTTTAATCGCATCGCGAAACCAGACATTAGAGTTCTCTCCTGATTCTCCTAACCAAACAGGAACATTATACTGATCTCTAATTTCTAAGAAAGCCTCAATGTCCTTTGTACGATTATAATTCCAGTATTTGTGAAAACTTACAACCATATTTTTATCCCAGGGAGGAAGAATACCGGTATAGTTATTTCCCCATCCATTCCCTTCAATAAAGATTATATGATTTTGATCTACCTGTCTGATTACTTCAGTGATCTCAATCATAAGTTTTCTAATTGGAGCATTATTTTTCTCATCTATCCCGTGCTTATGTCCCGTTTCGCTAAAACGCCAGTTGGGTTCGTTAATCAGGTCATATCCTCCTATCCATGGGTTATCTTTATATCTTTTTGCCAACTCTCCCCATAAAGCGATCAGTTTTTTCTGATTGGCTTCACTTTCCCATAACGACGGTTTTGAAGGGTCTCTGTCTGATATATTCAGATCATGTCCCTGTCCACCAGGTGCAGCGTGCATATCTAAAATGAGATAAATTTCGTTATCCGCACACCAGCTTAAAAGTGAATCTGTCAATGTAAACCCAGTTTCCCTCCAGGTATTTTTACCTTTGACCGGCTCATCTTCTAAAGGCAATGTATAGAGGTTATAATGCATAGGTAGCCTAACAGAATTAAAACCCCATTTTTTTAGTGAATCAATATCTGCTTTTTGTACATGATTAGATAACCACCTTGTATAAAATTCTTTAGTTGCCTCCTCCCCGATCAATTCTTCCACATGATTTCTAAAAACATACTGCTGACCTGAAAAAGGAACTTTTAACATGTAACCTTCCTGAAGCATATATCCACCCAGGCCGATTCCTCTGAGTATAATTTTATCACCGTTTTTATCAATGATTTTTTTACCACTCGTATGTAAAAAATTCTGTCCGCAGATCAGGTTTGGAATAAGCAGGAATAAAAATATTATACTTTTCATGGTTAGGGGTTAAAATAATGTGTAGCTAAAATAGATGATAATTCCTTATGAGGGACTAGGGTAATATACCAAACTTGGTTATAAATACCCTTCCAAGGGTTACGAAGGATGATAAAAGTCAGTCGAATCCCTAATATCTGACTTACCAGGATCGATCAAGTAGAGCTAATTTGAGTTAAATCCAAAAAAGACCTGAAATACATGCTCACAGATATAGAAATTGCACAAAATTGCGAATTAAAACATATTGATGATATAGCATCAAACCTGGGACTTGAAAGAGATGACCTGGAACATTATGGTAAATACAAGGCTAAGTTACCTCTAGAACTAAACAATAAGCATAAGATCAATAGCAGCAACCTAATCCTGGTTACAGCGATTACTCCTACTCCTGCCGGTGAGGGTAAAACGACTACATCAATTGGTTTAGCAGACGGACTTTCTAAAATAGGCAAAAAGACTACGGTAGTATTGAGAGAACCATCATTAGGACCTGTTTTTGGGATCAAAGGCGGGGCAGCCGGAGGCGGATATTCACAAGTTGTTCCTATGGAGGATATCAACCTTCATTTCACCGGTGATTTTTCTGCGATAGAAAAAGCCAATAATCTATTAGCTGCCTTGATTGACAATAATATACAAAGTAAAACCAGAAGTTTAGGCATTGACCCGCGCACCGTACTTTGGAAACGCAGCATGGATATGAACGATCGGGCTTTGCGAAAAATGGTCACTGCCCTAGGAGGTAAATCCGGTGGTATTCCCATGGAAACAGGTTTTAATATCACTGCTGCATCAGAAGTAATGGCTATTTTATGTATCAGTAAAGATTTTGAAGACTTAAAAGAACGCCTGGGAAACATCTATGTTGGAGATACTTTTGATCACACTCCGGTTTTTGCCCGTGATCTGAACGCTGAGGGAGCGATGGCCGCCTTATTAAAAGATGCGATTAAGCCAAACCTCGTTCAGACTTTAGAAGGCACTCCAGCCATTATTCACGGTGGACCATTTGCCAATATCGCCCAGGGCACAAACAGTATTATCGCCACAAAAATGGGAATGTCATTATCCGATTACGTGGTAACTGAAGCCGGATTTGGTGCTGACCTGGGAGCAGAAAAGTTTTTTAATATCAAATGCAGAAATGCAGGAATTTCACCTAAAGCTGTCGTCATAGTTGCGACCATCAGGGCATTAAAATATCATGGAGGAAAGCCTCTCTCTGACCTAAAAGAAGAAGATCTGGAGGCAGTGGTGAAAGGAAAAGAAAACCTGAGGAAACACGTGGAGAACATCACCGGATTCGGATTACCTGCAGTTGTCTGTATCAATAGATTTGAATCTGATACTGATGCAGAAATATCTATTCTTAAAAAGGCTTGTGCTGACTGTAATGTACCTTTTGTAGAAAGCAATGGTTTTACCAAAGGTAGCGAGGGAACGTTAGATCTTGCTGAAGAAGTAGTGAAAGCAACTGAAAGATGTGAATCAGAATTCATACCCACGTATGACCTGGAAGATTCCCCGAGAGAAAAAATAGAAAAAGTTTGTCAAACTGTCTATGGTGCCAAATATGTGATCCTTTCTAATAAAGCTAAAAGGCAATTACATAGATTCGAGGAGTTAGGTTTTAGCAGATTACCCATCTGCATCGCAAAGACTCAGAAATCGCTTTCAGATGATGAAAAGTTACTGGGCAGACCAAAGAATTTCGATATAAACATCCGTGAATTTGAAATCGCTGCAGGTGCAGGATTCTTAATCCCAATAGCAGGAAATATATTGAGAATGCCTGGTCTTCCCGCTACTCCTGCCGCAGAAGGTATTGACATTAATAATGATGGTGTGATATCGGGATTATCCTAAGAAGGAATAGTTTGGTTTAATTAATAGATAAAGAGGCTATCGAAAGGTAGTCTCTTTTAATTTTAAAAATCAGCCTTACTCAGACTGCTCTGATAAAAATTCTATAATAATTTATTATTTTCTAGATCATTAAAAAAGGAAGGCAATTATTTTGCCTCCCTATTCAATTCTGCTCTAAATTCAAGTAAGTTTTTATTCTATACTATTTATCCATTCTCTGATCAATGCTACACCTTCCTCATCGATCAAGGTTCTGCCAAGTTCAGGCATCATCACTTTGGTACTGGTAGAATTCATTCTGTAATGCAGTATGGAAGCATCCGCATCTCCTTTCACGATTACATAATCCAATCCTCCCGAGCCTGCTCCTGCTGCTACCGGTGTCTTATTAAACCCAAGACTTAAAGAATCCGTGTTGTAATAATTTAGAAATAAACCGGAATTATATGCAGAACCATTTTTCTGATGACAATGAGCACAATTTACCTCAAGGTAAACTCGCGCTCTGTCATTCAGGCTTCTGGTTTCATCTGTATAATCGGCCCAGGCAGGGATTTCTGAATGATTTGGTTGCTCTAATATTCCAGCTTCCACCCATTTTGTGAGCTGGTTTTCTACTCCGTCAGAATAGGAATAGTTTTTATTGAGGTTTTGGACAACAGGCCCTATTGGTTTTTCATCATTGCCCCTAGCGTGGCAGTTTTTACATTGATTTTTATTGGGAATCACATAATCTACTGTATACGATTGCCCATTTGCTACAAATGAAAGGGGTTTAGTATTTCCGACTATATTTCTGTAGGCTTCAGTTTGTTCATCATTCCATTCGTATACCTCTAAATTCCATCCACTACTTTGATGAAGCAATAATCGGGTTTCGATAATAAAGTCTTCTCCTGATTGCAGGGTATAATAAAAATTTTTAACCAGGATGGTTCCCTTCGGAAAGGTCAGAACATCAGTAGTATCATATGATGCAACATCTCCGTTTGGAACATAGACAAACCTAAATTTCGAAGCATGATCTGTAAATAACGGAGAATTTAGATCATAGGGAAGAACTCCCTCAACTGGTTTCAAGTCGGACAGGGAGCCTTCAAACAATCTATAATCGCTTAGTTTTTCAAATACTTGTGATTCCGGGAAACGGGGTCCGGTCGGTGAGGTTTCAGATTCATCTCCACTGCAACCAACAGCTATAATCCCAACTAAAATCAATACGCTCAACAATCTAATCATCATCACACACTATTTGATTTTAAAGACTTGATCCATATGGATCGAATGAAACTGCGGGTAGTGCTTCTCCTACACAATCGTAAATTGAAAGGTCAGTTTTTGCAGTTCCGCTACAATCCGAAGTATCAAGATTAAATGCATCAACATTTATAAATGAAGGTGTCGGTGTTTCCTGAACACAAAAAGCTCCGCCGGTAATGCCATCGATTAGAATATCTGGTTGCTCCAGTTCATTCCATGTTTCGATGAAAGTATTAATACACATCGCCGTCTGGTTTTGGTTTTGATTATAAGTGCCATTTCTGCTATATGTATTATCGTGAATATAAATCTCATTCCAGAAAGCCACGTAATCGGGATCACCCGGATTATCATTTATAATGAGATAACTTGCTGCAATAATATTAGCAAACATGTTATCAAGAAGATCATTATCAAAAATCTCCACTTTTCTTGTACTAAGCATCATTATACCAGTTCCCGCAGGGACCTCAGCAACAACATTTCCTTCAGGAGCAAAGTTCGATCTATTATTATCACTAACAGTATTATTATATACACGACAGGTATTTCCGTATTGGCTTAAGCCCGGTAAGTCAAATATTAGAATCCCTCCAGTGTTATCGGTAGCCGTATTACCGTAAACATCTGCATTGATGGTATTTTCAATTTCAATTCCGGCAACATTTCCTTCAGCCGTCGAATTTCTCACTACAGCATTGGTGGTTTGTCCTACATAAATACCTGCATCAGAAGCACCATAAGCATAGCACCCATCGATCAAAACATTAGTACAAAGAACAGGATATAATCCATAAGCACCATTGTCAGTACCCGGAGTACCACTCCAAACTGTACCAACATTTAAAAATGTAACAAAGTCTGAATCCCTTGCTTTTAATGCATCTCCTTCAGTATCTTCTATAGTAAAGTCTTGAAAAAGTATATTTTCACAATTTGTGGCTAGCAATCCCTCTCCTCCATCTGTCTGTTGTGAAAAATTCAGAATGGTTTCCTCTCTTCCTGCACCAATTATTCTTATATCATTCTTATCGTCAATAGAGAGCTGATTAGTAAAATTGTAAGTTCCTGCTTCGAAGATAATATCAGTTCCAGGGGTAACTTCAATAAAGGCTGTCTGTACTTCTGCCTGTGCATCAGGCCCCGGACTGATGACAATTCGATTTCTGGAATCCTCTTCATCATCACAAGCGCCAAGAAATAAAAGGAAAATGACAAGCAATGCAAGGTTTAATTGTTTCATGATTAACTGGGGTTAATTAAAAAGTTTAAATAATAGGTAAAGTGGTACAGATCGGGGTAGTTGAGGATGGAAAAGTACTTTATAAGTTAACTAAAAGCAATTTCACTCCTTAAGTCCGTACTTATTTACCGGAGTCCGGACTTTAATTAGACCCTGGAAGTGAAAAATCCGAGTTATGAATATCTTCAATATCGAAGTAAAATATGAAAAGATTACTAGTCTTTTACAGGTTGCGAAGTTCTAATAATATTTTTCTTTGTGTTGGTCTTTAAGTTTCTGATAGGTTGGATTTTCTTTAGCTTTTTCCCATTTGCCTTTAAAAATATCTGAAGATTTTTGTTTTTCTTCATCCAGCTCTACCGGGAGTTCATTGCCATCCTCGTCATATTTCTTTCCACTGGGATGCCGGGCATATCTGCGAGCTCTTGTCATGCCCATACGCAAAAACTTCCTGGCCATATCAGCCCCGACAAAATCATTTTTTTCAAGATAATCCTCAAACAGATTAAAAATTTTATCAGCCGACTTTTTCGCTTCCTTAGGAGTCTTAAATTTCCAGTGAGGTAAAATTTCTGATTTGTATGGCTCTACTGTAAGAACGCCTTTCTCACCGGAACCTATTCGATATTTCTCAGGATGTTTTCGGTAATTTATATCCGGATCATATAATTGACTCATCTCTTATTATGGCAATTTAAATTTGTAAGTACATAACAAGTACTTAATGATTTAGTTCCAAAAAGAGTTTTGACTTTCTTATTTATTAACATTTCCTTTTGTCAGATCTTTCCCTATCTTAATAGCTCATCAATCAATCGATAAATCATGAAAGCAAGAGCTTTAAACACCACAATGCTTTTATCCTACTTATTGATATTAGCGGGTTGTGGCAAATCTTCTGTTTCTGAAAGTACCAGCACTGAACAGGTATCAATGCTAGAGGAAGAACCTCCTGTAAATATAGTAGAAGTGACTACTACAGGAATGAATTTTATTCTTCCTGAGGAAGTTCCATCCGGCTGGACAACATTCAGGTATACCAATAAATCGACCTGGACGCATTTTATGCTAATCGACAGAATGCCGGTTCATGAAGGTGAGCAGATTACATTTGAAGATTTCACTGCCGGAGTTCCTCCTGTATTTAATGACGCTTATTTGCTTATTAGAGAAGGAAATACCGAGGAGGGCTTTGCTGAATTTGAAAGATTACCCATGTGGTTTGGGGATATTATTTATTACGGAGGCGTTGGCCTGGTATCACCTGGAGAAAGTGCTGAGTCGACATTGTATCTCGAGCCTGGAACTTATGTTATTGAATGTTATGTTAAAACAGATGGAATGTTTCATCCTATGCAGGAAAGCATGATTGTTAAGGATCTTGGAAATACGGCTGAAGAACCTGAAGCTGACGTAAGCCTGGAAATATCCCAGGAAGGTGGAATAAATATATTGAATAAATTGGTTCCCGGTGAACAAACTATCGGAGTAGAATTTATTGATCAGACGTCATATTCACATTTCCTTGGGCACGATGTACATTTAGTAAAATACGAAAATGGAGAAGAGATTGCTGAGATCAATTCCTGGATGAACTGGGTAGACATCAAAGGATTGGAAACACCGGCACCTGGAAAATTCTTAGGGGGAATACAAGATATGCCTGCAGGGAAAAAAGGTTATTTTAAGGTAGATCTGGAACCCGGGAAATATGCATTCGTGGCAGAAGTGCCAGATCCGCTAGCTAAAAACATGCTCAAGATTTTTGAAATTGAAGAAGATGCAGATTTTGGCACAGGTAATTAGAAATTATATCAATGGCTTCGAATTTCGGAGCCTTTGTTAAATAACCATTTTATAAATTGATTTAAAATCTATCTTCAAATTAAAAATCACTTTAAAAATCCGGATCATAGATCCATGGATAACAGTACGACATTACAAATGTCGAACAGCATATTCATACTTTGGCAGTAGAAAATGAAAAGTTGGTTAATTAAAATAATTGCTCTTCTGGATTTGAAATCCAGAAGCATTATCCTTGGATTTGTAATCCATATATCTCCCAGTCACATTTAACCTACGTTTTCCCAACTATATAAAATCTATATACAAGTATCCTTTTAAGAATGATTGCCTGCTCAATCATTGAATATGATCATCTGATAAGTAGTGTTACATAAATAGCTCTATTACTACCCCACATATACTGTAACACTTTGTTTTTAAGCTAATTAAGATTTTAGCAATTTTATGTATTTTAGACATGTAATTTTATAATCATTACGATGCCTTTGAATCCTAAGCAACAAAGAAACCTGCATCGAATTATCCCCTTCGGAATAATTTGGCTTATCACTGGCTGGATTTTTCTTTTAGTAGAAAGCCTTGCAACTGAAAATCAAAACCCTCAATCTGATTCCGTTATCAACTTAACCTTGCCAGTTTTTATTTTCGCAAGCATAGCTGTCACCTTAGCAGGAATTCTTGTAGGAATTACCGAGCTAATATTACTTGAAAAACGTTTTAAAAATTATAGCTTCTTAAAAAAAGTTACTTATAAGTTTTTCATTTACCTGGCTTTAATGCTGGGTATAATCGGCTTAGCCTATCCAATTGCCTCTGCAATTGAAATGGAAAGGTCTTTATTTGATCCCAAAATATGGTTTAGAACATTAATTTTCTTCCAAAGTATTGTCTTTTTAAATACAATGATACAACTCTCATTTCAACTTATTTTGAGCTTGCTATATGCTGCTATTAGTGAAAATCTAGGACACCAGGTATTACTGAACTTTTTTACAGGTAAGTATCATTCTCCAAAAGCTGAAGAAAGAATCTTTATGTTCCTCGACATGAAAAATTCAACTACCATTGCTGAAAAAATTGGAGATACAAAATATTTTGATCTACTGAATATGTACTATAACGCCATGAGCGACTCAATTATCAATTCTTATGGAGAGGTATATCAATATGTTGGTGATGAAGTGGTAGTTTCCTGGAAAAAGAAAGAAGGACTCATTAATAATTCTTGTATTACATGTTTTAAGAATATCAAAAAACATATTCAATTTAAGCATGACGAATTTTTAAAAAAATTTGATGTAATACCTGACTTTAAGGCAGGTATCCATTTAGGTCAGGTAACCACAGGTGAGATAGGTGCTTTAAAAAAAGAGATAATTTTTACTGGGGACGTATTGAATACCACCGCCAGAATTCAATCGCTATGTAACGAATATGATTCAGATCTTTTGATTTCAAATGAATTACTGTCAAGCTTACCCGAAAAAGTAAATTCCCGATATGTTGACACTCTTATTTTAAGAGGGAAACTAAAAGAAACAAAAATATATTCAGTAGTCAGCAGATAAGAAATTTTAGATATTATAATTGATTATTATGAGGATATTCAGATCGATAAGAAAAAATTTACTCGATGGTAAGAACCTGAAAAAGTATATTTCCTATGCTTTGGGTGAAATTGTATTATTGGTAATTGGGATCTTGATCGCCTTGGCAATTAATAACAAAAATATAAGCTATGATAAAGCCAGAAAAGAACAACTATATCTCAAAGGACTAAAAAAAGAATTCACCACGAGTAAAAGGAAACTCAGTGAACTAATCAGGGTTAATCGAATTAATTATCTGGGAGCTCGTGATCTTGTAAATTTGATGAATGACTCTTCCATAAAAATAAATGAAAAAGACTTTTCGCTAATTCTTTTTAATTCTTTTGCATACGATATTTCTTTTAACCCGAATAATTCTCTTTTGTATGAAATGATTAATTCGGGGAGCTTAAGAGATATTTCGGATAACAATCTGAGAATTCAATTGACAAATTACCTTTCAACTATTGAAGATATCTCTAAACAAGAAGATGATCTGGCAGAACAAAGAAAAAGTGTTCTTGACACTTTTAGAAAAAATTATAGTATTATGAGAGTTTTTGACGATTCCGGGATTTCAAAAGGAGACTTAGGCATTCAATCAAGAAAAAACAACATAAGCAACCTTGATATTTTATCTGACAAAGAATTTGAAAATAACCTGCTCATATTCATATTAACGAGCCTGGCTACCGAAGAATCTCACTACCAACCTTTATTAGAGGAGATGGATTTTATTTTAAAATCCATTGAATCTAATATTAATGAATGAAAACTCCTTTTAGTTAAGCTCATTTAGCTTTTCAGCAAATTTTTCTTTCCAGTCATCTTGAAGTTCAGGAGCTTCAATTGCCTTTAGTAACAATTCACTGTTAGTTTTTTCGGTTGTATGAAGTTTAACCAGGTCACAAATAGTCAGGCCATATGAGTCCTGATGTATCAGTTCGATTTTATCTCCAGGATTAATAACACCTTCTTTAATTACTTTAAAGTAGAATCCACTACGCTCAGCATCCATAAAATCCTTTATGATTTTGGTATCGTTCATTCTAATACCCAGCTTAAAACAAGGTAATCTGGGCGTGGTTACTGATAGAACTGCTGTACCAATTTTATATTGATCACCAACATTAACCTCTCCTTCAAACAGGCCCGAAACAGACAAATTTTCACCGAAAACACCTGGCTCAAATTGGAGATCAGGCCTTATTTTTTTCCAAAACTCATAATGTTCGACAGGATAGGCATAAACGGCCTTATTTTCACCTCCATGAACAGTCAGGTCTGCCTGCTTATCACCTTCGAGGTTGTATTTATTTACTTTGACAGCACCTGAAATTTCGTTTTTAAATATCCCTGTAGAAATGATTTTGCCATTATACATCACCTCCTTTGGTTTTCCTACAAATATCGATTTCAGCTGCATAAGGCTCAAGGTTTATCATTTAAAGGTTTTTCAGACCTTTAAATTACAATATTATTTAAGTTAAAAGATAGGAGTATTTTTCAAAATATGATTATTTAAGTGACTAGACCACCTCCGTCAGAGGATTCTGAAAACACTTCTTTGGCTTTTTGCTCACCCTGACTTCGCCATAACGTCATCAAAAACCTATCAAAACGTAAACCTGTGGGGTTTTCTTCATCGAGGTTTGTGTCAGGCTCAATATAATGTACTTTTTTACCAGTCTCCTCTATATAATCTTCAATGACCTTATAATCACTGGTTTTGACCCGATGCAGAAAAATAGTAATAACCCGTAAAATTGTATTTATAACACTGGTGTATTGAGATTCACCCGGAAACAGATCGCGAGGATTGTTACTTAGAACTATAATTTCATCAGGATTTTGTGCGACAGCCGCTGCCGAGGGAACAACCGTCCAATGGCCCCCATCCACCATTTGTTTGCCATCAACATTAACAGGCGGTAAAAATCCTCCCTGACTACTACTTGCTAACATGGCATCTTTTAGTTCAGATAAGCTCTCAATCATTTTCATTTCATATCCATCAGGGACAGTTATATCTTTGGTAGTAAAAATATAGGGTTTCCCCGTTTGAAGACTAACCGCGGTCAGACAAAGAGTTGTATTCCCACTCATGACTTGCTGAAAGACATTTTCTGTAACTTTCTCGTTAATAAGTTGCTTCAGTGGATAGGTCTCCAATAGATATGGTTCACCTTGTTGAAGCTGTCGTACCAGGTTTGTTCTGGCAATTATATCATCATCTACAACATTCGTATAAACATCTTTCAGTGTCTCAATATCCTTTATAGCTGCAAACACCGCAATAAGCGAACCAGTACTGGTACCACTAATGATATCAAAATCACCCAGATTATTTTCAAAGATATAAGAAAGCGCACCGACAGTAAAAGCACCTTTTGCCCCTCCACCACTTGTAATTAAAGCTCTTTTCATGATCTGATTAATTTAAAAACCGGTAGGAAATACCCAATTCTAACTGATTACTTGCTGATCCGGTACGCCATTGATGAAGTAATTGAATACCAAACTGAGGAAACTCAAGTCCGATACCCGGACCAGCAATCCAAAGCCCATCTAGATCAGTACTTCCTTCTAACAAGAATTTAACAGTTCCAAGTGATACCGGATCTGCCTTAATATCAAAGATACGCACTTCCGCCCTGGTGGTGAGAAAAACATCTACCTCCTGCTTCGAATAATATAAAGATGGTCCCAGCAACATTCGGATTCTACCCCCTGCTTTTTCTTTTGCGAAAGTGTATGCCAGGAGTCCTTTAACAGTCAACAGGTATTGCTCGGTAGAACGAAACGGATCAATTACCCCCTGGTTGATTTCAGCCAGAATGCCAATTCCTTTTTGAAATTCCGGTGACAGTGACTCGCTGGTCGGAGCATTCTTCCGATAAATAAAGCTAATCCATGAATTAACGGTGGTATTATCAGCAATTTTATAAAAACAAACCTGTTGTTCCTGAGAAGTATTATTGATAAAAGCCCCGACATTGTTGAGCAATTCTACATAGGCCGTGTAATCATGGAAATTAAGAGAGTCGAGTCTTTCCTGGCGTTCATCATCATTTGCTGGAGCAGGATGTAATTTGAATAAAACAATAGGCACGATAGCTTCGGCATAGTTTTGTATCTGGTTCAAATCCTGAGGAGTCAGGTTTTGGCAGTCCTGTGCTTTCACCCAATTGCTCAAAAGAAGGAGAATAAAAATTATACTGGTTTTGGTGGTATATATTTTTAAAAAAGGCATTATGAATTTACAGTTAATCATTAATCTGGATGAAATGGGAAAATTCTATTTCTAATAAAGAACCGATTTTTATAGTCCAGTGATTCTTTTGGGAAATACTCAATTACAATATGCTGATTTACTAAAATGAAAATTTCCTCTTCAACTTTCAAATCTGCAGCTTTAGAAGAAATTGATAATTTATGAAATCCAATTTTCATATTTTCCTCCAATACAATATACTTCCATGGGTAAAATTTTAAACTATCATTATAAATAATATTATCATCTATTTAAAGAGTTAAATCTATTGACTCAGATGGATTTGGAATTCCTAAGTAAAATGTTGGCTTAACCCTTATTAATAGGATGGAGCTTATCAGAAAAATTGAGATTAAGCTTATTATTAAAAATTTCTTCATGATTCTCTTTTAATCGACAATTACTATGGTAAACTCCTCCTGGCGAGTGTAGCAAAAAAAGTATGACTATTATTACCATTCCACTTTTAATGACCCTTTTATTTCCACTTAAATCTCCTGTCAAACAACTTCGGAATCTACCTCAATGATATGGGAAATAGTTTTTTATCGAGACACATTATCCCAAAAAAGACACTCATGCGAGTAAAAGACTATCTATAGGATGTAACAATCTTGATATATGTTCAGTACCTTATTCTAATAATCAGAGCTTTAAATATCAATTATGTGATTCATACCAATCACTGAATTCATCAATAAAATTTAAAAACTCATCTAATTTAACTTTTTTCAGATGTAATTTTGACATTTCACCCTGATTAGGATAGTTATGAAAAGGATCTTCATATAATTGCCAAATAATGCAAATTTCATCTTCAACTCTAAATGCTCTAATTAGAAAATCATCAAAAGATTCTGTTAAGCTTAACATTGTGTAATCGTATTCACCATCTTCATTTTGATATACTTTATTTATTAGACCCTCGAGATCATTTTCAAACTTAAGCTGTAAAACAGGTAAAAATTTTAATTTGTTTAATTGATGAATAAATGAACCAATAATCACTTCTTCATCATAATATCCTATTTTAAAATTATCTAATATTAATTCTACCTTACCAAAGGTAAAGTTAGTGTTTTTTGTTACCTCACTTTTTATTGCGAAAGAATTTGGGTTACCAATTACCATGATTCAATCTTTGAATTTCCATCTGATTTTTTCTACAGCTCTTTTTTTCTACCCTTGCTGTTTGGAGTGTTCCTGTTTTCCCAATGACCTTAATTAAATTTTTCACCTAATTTAAAATCTAAATATAAGAATAAATATTATACCCCCGCTGTTTGGAGTGTTCGGCAGGACAACTTCAAACTTTTATATGAAATGCAGAGTCTGTGACTCGGTCATTCTACAATGATTAATCCCTGTTCTCTACCTGGCGCAAGAATTCTCTTGTGCAGTTGTCATAAAGCGAATTTTTCATTCATTTCAAACGCGAATATAAGAATATTTAATTTTAAGGCTGTTTCATGAAAATTATTTTGATCCAGTATCCCCGCTACCGCGATATATTTCTCTGTGAATTAAATACTCAAATGGAGCTTTAGTGACTGGATTGCCTGGCGGCCATCCAGGGGTGGGGTGTTGCTAATGAAAACCTCTTCCCGCTACCGCGGGAATGTTTAGTTGTTTAAAGGCACAAGCTCAAGTATAACTTGGCTTGTGCCTTTAAACAACTAAACCCAACACTTCCATGTTGGGTTTTCATTGTCGGGGCGACTGGATTCGAACCAGCGACCTCTCGCCCCCCAGACGAACGCGCTAACCGGGCTGCGCTACGCCCCGAACAAATTCAAATAGTATTTTCGGAGTAAATATCTGTATTCTTACCCCATTTTCGCAAGCTTAATTGCAATTTATCGTATTATTATCTTAAAAATATTAGCTTTATCCTTTCATCGAATCTTAAACCAAGAATGATGATACGCCAGCTATTTTTTATACTACTTGTTACTCTATCTTTTTCTGTTTCAGCGCAAAACAGAATTTTCAAACTGGTCGAAAAAGCCGATACAGCCAAGGCAAAAGACTATGTCCTGAAAATAAATGAAAAGGATCCCGACGATCCCGAAACTAAACTTGCCACAGCTTATTATCTTCAGTGGGTTCATCTGGAAAATCTCAATTACCTGGATAGTGCAGCATCAATGTTGAGCAAGTACCTCAACATCGCTACTGAAGAATCTAAACTTAGTGAAGAAGTTCATCCCGATAGCTTGAAAATCCGAATCGACTCCCTGGCCTATGAGCAATTAAACCCTCCACATTCTCAAAACAGGTTTTTAAATTTTCTTACTATTCACAATACCCAACCCTATGCCTCACAGGCAAAAAATCTTTGGGAAGACTGGGCTTATAATACTGCTATTGCTACTCATACCGACTCTGCATACAATAATTTCAAGAGGTGGTTCCCAAATAGCCAATACATAAGCAATATCAAAAGACGCCAGGCTGATCTAGCTTTTAGCCAGCACTTTACCGAATTTTCAGAAGAAGAATACGCAAATTTCCTGAGAAAAAATCCGAATAGTCCATATAAGCAGGAGGTTGAAAACAAACTAACGGACCTAATTACTATTTCTGGTTCTAAAGAAAAGCTGGCCTATCTGGCAAATGAATATCCGGAACTTAAATCTGCTCAAAAAGCAAAATTGATCGTCAAATCACACTATGACGAAGCTTCTGAATCTGATTTGTTATTTCCCATAGCACAAAACCAAAAAATCGGGTTGATCAATTCTCAAGGCGTATATACTGTACCGCCAATTTTTGATCGACTGGAATCATCTGATAATTGTAATGGGTATAAATCAAAATATATTATTGGTTACATAGGTGAAGCTACAGCTGTTGTCAATCGTTCCGGAAATTTTGTTTTCCGTGGGCCTTCAGAAGATATTAATGAACTTTCGCCTGCCTACATTTCTTTTGTTCAAAATGGGAAAAGCGGTCTCTTACTTTCTGATGGTTCTATCATTCTTCCTCCCATTTACGATGAGATTTTCTTTCCTCATAAAAATTTTATTGCAGCCAGAAAATCGGGCTTAATAGAATTCAGATCCCTCCTAGGTGCTCTTTTAATGACAATCGAAGATGGAGATCTTTACTCTGAAAAGGACTTTATATTTCATGAAACAGATGACAAACTGAGAGTGAGTCACGTCTCGATGTTGCCTAAGATTAAAACGGATTTTTTTCCCTGGATCAGAAACGTATACGATTATGAACTGGCTAATGATTCGACGCTAATTATAGAAAATGAGAACAGGCAATTTGGTGTGCTCAATGAAAACCTGCAGTGGTTAAAATCGCCAGCTGAAAATAAGATCTATGACACTCCTTTTGGTATAGTAGTTAAAGATAAACAGGGCTACAGACTCGCTTATGATAACATGCAAAATTATACTGACCCGTATAACAAACTGGTAAATAGTGAGAAATGGCTACTGGCTAAAAATGACACGAGCACAGTCGTGTACAATAAAAAGTGGTCAGCTCCCTTAAATCTTGAAATAGACTCTTCATATATTCTGGGTGAAAACTTTCTGATTACTTTAACAGATGAAAAACCGGTAGTTTACTTTAACAACAAAGAATCTATGACTTTTGCCTCAGGTACGGGCTTTAAATTGATCTCCACCTCCGGTAAAAAAGAAAATGATCAGGCCCTGATATCTTATAAAGGCAGAAGACAAGTAGTGTATAATGCTGCCGGAGATCAGGTTTTCAGTGGAGATGGAAAGAGCTACTCAATACTGAGCGATTCGATTATCTCGATAATGTTTACCTCGGGAAACTATATGCTTAAAACCCTTGGAGGTAAAACACTTCTTCCTGGTAATTACGATGGATTCCAAAAACTAGATGAAAATAACCTGGTCGTAGTTCGAGATGGAAAATTTGGCTGGATAAATACTAAAAATTATAAAGTTGTAGCGCCAAGGTATTCAAAACTTCCGGTTAAAGACGGAACCAGGGTGATCACACAGTTCGGGAGATATCACTATATACTTAATACCGACGGATCGCTTTTTTACCGTTCTGATGCAGAAGACTTAAAATCATGGAATGACTCTACAGTTTGGATTAAAAATAATTTCAGATGGACATTATGGGATATAATTCAAGATGATTCAGTAGGATTGGTAGCTAAAACGATTAGAATTCATGACCTTAATAATGATAATAATGAGCGGCTGGCTATTTTTCTAACTGAAAATGGATATGGAGCCGCCTCCTCGATAAACAGTGTAACCACCGAACAACTTGACTTTACGGGAATCGAATTTCGAGGTAGTAAAGAAGAGATAGTATTTTTTGCTTATAAAGATTATGAAGATGCTGGTTACAGATTAATCAAATATGTTAATAACAAAGGGAAATTGCTAAAAGAAGAAACCTCCGACATTGACTCTTCAGAAAGAATTCTGTGCGATTAATCATGTAAGATTATTTTTTAATTATCATCAAATCATCTTCATAAAAGATTCAAAACCTCAAAATTTTTGAATTTTCTAAAATTTATTACCTGGGGGTTTACCTTCAAAATTCTCAAATTTATTCAATTTAAGCATGGCTGCTATACTGCCTCAATCCTCTACACAATTAAAGCTCCCGACCTTAATAGCTAGCTACAAACCTGAAAACCAATACTTTATGCATGATTAAAAGTTATCAAAAAGATCTATTCCTTAGAAAAAGACAATTTTTAAATGAAGTGTAAAAACATTTCATAAAACAGGAAATATATCACATATCGGTAAGTTTTGCCGCATTGCTGACAGGAAATTGATAAAAAATGGGGGTAACATTGAAATAAAACCACCTGTCTATGTCAGCAATAAAACTAATTACACACAACGGAAAATTGATCGTCCAGGAAGACCTGAACCTCAATGGGTTGGAAAGCTCCAACGAGCGAGATGCCTTTTTAAAATATTGTGATCCGAAATCAGCATTGGTTTTGACGACCATTTCGAGAAAATCGGTTTTTAATGCGTTTTTCAGGTTGTTAAAAATTAAATACCGGGCTCATGTAAAAGCCAGGGCAATAATTGCATTAAACACTTTAGATGCCTATGTCATTGACTTTTTAGTTCGAATTACCGGATCAGACGTAAAGGTTTTCACTGATACAGAAAAAGCAAAACACTGGCTGACGGCGAAGTAGCTCTCCAGCTTACTTCATTTTTTTAATAATTCCATCGCGAAGCCTCTGCTTATATGAACGCACTTCTTTGGCCACATCGGGGAAGAGGAAATACAAACCAATTAGGTTTGGAAAAGCCATAAGTAAGACCAAAGCATCCGCCAGGGAGAACATAGCTTTCAAACTGAGGGAGGAACCGATGACTACAGCAACACAAAACAGCACCTTATAAATGAGGTCTGCTGTTTTGTTTTCTCCAAACAAAAATGTCCACGCTTTCAATCCATAATACGCCCAGGCAACCATCGTCGATAAGGCAAAAAGGATTACTGCAACGGAAAGCACATACGGAAACCATGTTATGACGCTACCAAACGCTTTACTTGTCAGACTTATTCCTTCAGTTGCATTGGGGTCATAATTATTAGTCACGACAATAACGAGAGCCGTAATTGTACAAACTACAACGGTATCAATGAAGGGTTCGAGCAAGGCTACAAGGCCCTCTGAAAGTGGTTCATCAGTTTTAACAGCTGAGTGAGCAATTGAGGCTGATCCGAGACCTGCTTCATTGCTATACGCGGAACGGGTTAATCCGACGATCATCACTCCGACAAACCCTCCTATTCCTGCTTTTAATGTGAAGGCCTGGGATATGATCGTACCAATAGCTCCAATTATATCTCCTGCATGAGCAAATAATACGACAATTGCTGCAAGTAAATATATACCTACCATAAAAGGCACTATACGCTCCGTTACTTTAACAATACTTTTAATTCCACCTATTATTACCAGCGCAACGATTCCAGCCATCACCAGGCCAAACATCCATCCGTTTCCATATAAGAAGCCATTCTCACCACCGGTGATGGAGATCATTTGTTCAGTTGCCTGGTTTACCTGTGCAGGACCTCCGCTACCAATAGCAGCTCCGGCGCATGCAATTGCAAAAAACACAGCCAGAAACCGGCCTAGTTTAGGTAAATTTCTCTTTGCCAATCCCTTCTGAAGGTAATACATCGGTCCACCTGAAACGGTACCGTCCTGATAAATATTTCTGTATTTAACACCCAGGGTACACTCTACAAATTTGGTGGTCATCCCAAAAATCCCTGCAAGGATCATCCAGAATGTCGCTCCAGGCCCCCCGGTCGACACGGCGATAGCCACACCACCAATATTTCCGATACCGACAGTACCGGATAGTGCAGCAGTCAAAGCCTGAAAGTGGCTAACTTCACCCTCATCATCCGGATTGTCATATTTACCCCTGACTACATCAATGGCATGCTTAAACATGCCGATATTGATAAACCTGAAGTTAATTGTAAAAAACACTGCTGATATTAGCAGCAATGCCACAACAACCGGGATTTCAATAGAATCTGTTAAAGGTATGCTAAAAAGTACGATGTCATTGACTTTATTAGTTATTGGTGCTAACACATTATCTAACCAACCGTCAAATCCTTCCTCAATAAAAAAATCAACCATCCTGTGAATTTAGTTCATTCAATTGTTTATCCAAAATAGAAATCCCTTCTTCGAAGGAATGCGGGGCATATCCTAGTATATCTTTTGCTTTATTTATTATGAAACCGGTTTTTGGAGGCCTTTTAGCCGGCTGGGAAAATGTTGAAGCATCTGCTTTGTTAATCAGGGTTTTATCAAGAGCAAAATATTCAGCTGTTTTCATCGCCATATCATATGGAGTAAGCATCTCTTCACCACTAATATTAAACACTCCCTCAGCTTCATTTAATGCGATCAATGTACAGCCTTTAGCCAGGTCTTCTGCCAATGTTGGTGTTCGCCACTGGTCAGTAACAACGTTAATCTTCTCACCATTCTCAAGGCTTTTTTTAACCCACAATATTATATTCGACCTGCTCATCGATGGAGTTAATCCATAGACAAGAACAGTTCTGGCTATTGCCCATTTGTGGGGATAAGACATCACAATTTCTTCAGCATCAAGCTTTGATTGGCCATATACAGAAATCGGATTTGGAATATCAGTTTCCAGTAATGGACCATGCGATCCATCGAATATGAAGTCAGTACTAAGAAATAGAAAAAATGCATTTATTTCAGAGCTGGCACTGGTGAGATATTTAACTGCATCAACATTCAGTTTATGACAATCTTCCGGATTTTGTTCGCATTGATCTACATTTGTCATCGCTGCGCCATGGATTACCACATCAGGTTTGTACTTACCAATAACCTGTTCGACCTCACTCTCATTTGTGATATCAAGGCTTTCATATTGATAACTGCTTGAATCGATATGTTTAATCCTGTTTTCTCCACGGGAGGTAGCTATAAGCTCTATATCGGGATTCTCAGCCAGAAGAGCAACAAGCTTTTGACCCAAAAGGCCATTTGATCCGGTTATCAATATTTTTTTTGATGACATGCTTAATTAATTATAAATATCTCCGTATTCTTTTATCAGTTTTTTTCTTTTCCACTCCTCTACTTCAACTGCTATTTTTATATCTGTTTCAGGGCGGTCACTATAATTAGTCTTTACCTCACTGATTTTATCAATTACCTCCAATCCATCGATTACCCGACCAAAAACTGTGTATTCACCATCTAAATGGGGTGCTCCTCCAAACTCCTGATATCGCTTTATATCTAATTCTGAATAATCAACCTCGTAATACTTATCAGAATATTCTAAAAGCGCCGGTTTTATACTTAGCAACCATTCCTCAAATGCGGCATAATCCCCCGCGTCTCTATATTCCTGATATTTAATAGCTAAGGTGTCAGCTCCCGGCTCCTTAGCCACTTCAGACATGATACGGAACAAATTTTTCATGTTCTTATCTGTTTCCAGCTTTATTAACTGTAGAGAATCTACCTTTTGTCCTTCAACTATGTAAAACTGACTACCGCTGCTTGCTCTTTCCGGGTTTGCCCTATCTCCTTTTCGCGCTGCTGCAAGTGCACCTTTAAAATGTTTATGTCCTGCTTCAAATTCTGATTCGATGGTATATCTAGGCCCTCCGGAACCATCATTTCCCTTAATTGAATCTTTAGAATTAGGATCCCCACCCTGAATCATAAAGTCATTAATAACCCTGTGAAAGGTAGTACTATCATAAAAACCTTCTTTTACCAGCTTTAAAAAATTTTCTTTATGAAGTGGAGTATCATCATATAAAAGAATAAGCATTTCCCCGTAAGGAGTATGCATTCTTACCAGCTCATCTTTCTTTTTCTTTTTTTGAGCTGTGATTTCTGAATTAGATAAAAGAAAAGTAAATAAGATTAAAAGACTAAATAAATTAATTCTCATCAGGTAAATACTTCTTATAATTTTCCGGTAATGCAATTTCATTTTCATTAAAAATCTCCACACTGATTACCAGGTCTTCTTCTGGCTTACCATTGGGTCCGGTTTTGGCATTCATTAATTTTTCAAAAGTATCAAACCCATCAATCAGTTGTCCAAATACAGTGAATTCTCCGTCCCATTCCGGCATCCCACCATGAGTTTCATAGACTGTCCTGGCTTCAGTAGAATATTCTATCGGTACGAGATCATATCGAGCGATAACTTCCTCCCTGATAGAATCTGTAACTGATTTAAACCTGGAAGAATCTCTCTTGTTTGAAAGTTCTATTAACCTGTCCCGAATCTCAGTGTTTACAGAATCTCCCAAAAATTTGGCTATGTAGTAATCTTGCTGTTCACGAGTTCTCGCTGTAGCAAGGCTATCCAGCATGGAATTATTCCATTTTTTCCCGTATACAATAAAAAACTGCGATCCGTGAGCTGACCTTTCTTCGCGGTCCTTACCAATTATCCTGGCTGAAACCAAAGCTCCTTTTCTATGAATTATCTCAGGAAATATTTCGGCAGGTAACTTATAGCCAGGCCCACCCATACCATCGTTAAACCGATCTTCATCTTTAGTATTTGGATCACCACCCTGAGCCATTTGCTCACTGATAATTCTATGAAAGCTGGTTTTATCATAAAACCCTTCCTTTGCCAGCTCGACAAAATTCTCTTTATGTTTTTCTGTTTCGTCAAACAGGATAAACTTCATATCTCCTAACTCTGTATGCATTACAACGACCGGGTTTTCCTGCTCATAAAGTCCGTCACAAGCACTAAACAGGCTAAATAAAAACAATATGATAAGAGATAGATTGCTTATCCTCATATTAGAGTCCTCTTTTAATTTCGTTTAATAATTCTTTACCACCTCTGCTTATCAGCATATCGCCCAATTTTTCACCTAATTCCCTGCTCTCAGACATACTACCGGTGACTTCATCATCTATCATGGTCTGCCCATCCAGACTGACAATACCTCCTCGTAAAGATATCTGATCTCCATTTTGAGATGCCAAACCAAAAACCGGAACACTACATCCCCCTTCTAATTTTTTCAGAAAAGCTCTCTCAGCAGCTAAACAAGCATGGGTATCTGTATCATTTACTGCCTCAATGATCTTTTGTTTAAGTTCAGGATTAAGGGAAGTGCTTGCTTCAATGGCAATACTCCCTTGTCCTACAGCTGGAGTAAAAACTGAAAGATCAAAATGATGTTTGATCAAATCCTCGTATCCCATTCGATGAACCCCTGCAAAAGCTAAGTGCAGGGCATCACAATGACCATCGCGCATCTTGCCAATTCTCGTTTGCAAATTGCCTCGCATATCAACAATGTTAAAATGAGGATTGAAACGCTTGTGCATAGCAACCCGCCTGGTAGATGATGTGCCAATAGTCAGCTTGCCTGTCAGATCAATATCCTTATCTGAAACCAGAACATCATGCATCTTTTCTCTCTTAGTAAAAGCTATAAGCTCAAGTCCATCAGGTAGCGAGCTGGGCATATCTTTTGCTGAATGAACTGCGATATGTGCCTCTCCAGCATATAGTGCTGCCTCTAACTCTTCTGTAAAAACTCCCTTACTCCCTATTTTATTTATTGCGACATCGAGAATCTTATCCCCTATTGTGTCAAGTTTAATAATCTCAGTCTCAAAACCGGCTTCATTTAGCAAGTCTTCTATATAATTAGTCTGCCACATTGCCAGCTGACTCTTTCTCGTTACTATCTTTACTACCTCTTTCACCTTAATGCTTTAACCAGATTTAATGATAAATTTAAAAACATCAGTCGGGCATTTACATTTCTTTCTATATGATATAGAGATTCACTAAGCAATTCATATACCCGCTCTACCTTTTTAGCACTTAATATTTTCTGAAAGTTCTTTATGAAATCAGTTTCACTACCGGACATCCTGTATAATTCTTCTGCACCACTGATTCCTATAAGGCTTTCCCTCATCATGTGCAAACCATATTCCAGCAAGCTTTTCTGATTCATTTTACCAAGTTTCTGGTACCGGTCAGCCCAGGAAACCAATTCGGAGTAATCTCGCTTATAACAAGTTCGCATCCACTCCTGAAAAAGTTTATGGGTATCCTGATCCTCCTGTCCAATATAGGATATGGCCTTACTGACATTTCCTTCTGAGATTCTGGCAAGCTGATGTGCCTGATCCTCACCTACTCCTTTTGCTACGAGAAGCTCCTTAAGTTCTTCCTCTTTAAAATTACCCACAGTTAATATCTGGGTCCTTGAAAGAATAGTTGGTAGAATTGCCTCGAGATCACATGATACCAGGATAAATATTGTTTTACCCGGTGGCTCTTCTAATATTTTTAATATGGCATTAGCTGCCGATGGGTGCAGAAATTCGGGCAACCATATGATCATCACTTTATAACCAGCGCCGAAAGTAGAAAGTGAAAGGCTTTTAACAATATTTCTGGCTTCTTCTTTTGAAATACTTAGTTGTTTATCCTGACCTCCGTAAAATGCGGCCCAGTCATTCAGAGCCGGAAAGGGATTATCCTTCAAAAACGACCTCCATTCGGTCATCAATGCACTACTTACGGCATCTTTTGATGCCAGTTTTGCTGTTCCTCCTGTTGGGAAAATGAAATGCAAGTCAGGATGTGTATACTGACTGAATTGCCTGCAACTGCCACATTCTCCACAACTATCATCTTCTAATCGATTTTCGCAATTGATAAACTGACCAAAAGCTACTGCTAAAGCCAGGTTTGCACCTCCCTGTTTACCTGCAAACATATGTGCGTGGGCAAGATGGTTATTCTTTACCGCCTGAATTAAGGCCGCTTTTTCGTCGTTAAAACCAGGTATATCTTTAAACTGCATATTTTATTTCTCCCAATTTCGATACTTACTCGTCTCTTCAAAAATATGATTTAATATTTCTTTTTCAGTATCATCAAATTCTTTACCTCGTCTATCATAGACTATATTTGCTGCTTCAAAAGCTTTTTTGATACTGAAAGTAGATACTCCCTGTGGTCCACCCCAGGAAAATGAAGGGATAAAATTACGAGGAAATCCTGCACCAAATATGTTTGCAGAAACACCTGTTACTGTTCCGGTATTAAACATTGTGTTTATTGCACATTTGGTGTGATCGCCCATCATCAAACCACAGAATTGCTGTTCTGTATTTACAAAACCTTCACGGTCGTAGCTCCAGATCTTAACTTTAGCATAATTATTTTTGAGATTACTATTATTTGAGTCTGCTCCAATATTACACCATTCCCCGATTACTGAGTTTCCAAGAAACCCATCATGGCTCTTGTTTGAATACCCTATAAATACAGAATTAGAGACTTCACCACCTACTTTACAATACGGTCCAATGGTATTATCGCCACGGAGTTTTGCTCCCATATTCACATGAGAATTTTCAAGAATGGCACAAGCCCCTCTGATCATTGCACCTTCCTGAATAGTTGCATTCTTTCCGATATAAACAGGACCGGTTTCTGCATTGATGATTGCCGATTTAATATCTGCTCCCTCCTCAATAAAAATCTTTTCTTTACCATAAACAACAGTATGGGGATCATTTATCTCAGCTGAGGTTCTTCCTTCGGTAAGTAAAACAAAATCTAGTTCCAGTTGAGCCCTGTTGCGTTGAAAAATCTTCCATGAAACATCGATCACTTCTATTTCTTCACCATATTCTTCACAGGCATCTAATTGATCATTGATAGAATCCCAGGTATTAAATTTTTCCTTGCTCTTAAATACGATAACCGAATCTCCAATTTTTAATCCTCGATTATAATCAAGCTTTTTGATTTCCCTGATAAGTGCTTCTGAAGGGCAAACTGCTCCATCAATATAAATATTTTCTTCACTGGTAAGAAGTGGGAATTTTTTAGAGAGATAGGACTCAGTAAGATAGGATATATTCTCATTGAGTCTTTTACTCCATTTATCTGCCAGAGTCAGAATTCCTACGCGGATCTCTGCTACAGGTCGTGTAAAGGTAAAAGGCAATAACCTTTTTCGAGTTGTGGGATTGTCGAATAGTATTATATTCATATAGCAAAAATAAAAATACTGATCGCAATCTATAAGAAATTACAATAAAAGGATGTAGAAAGAATATTAAGTTTCTAAAACCTTCATTGGTGATTTGATCTTATCATGGAGAAAAATCCTGAAAGTAGCTCCCTCACCCGGGGTACTTTTTACAGCAATTGACCCACCATAGGACTCAGCAATGGATTTAACCGAATACAGCCCGATGCCCGAGCCTTCAATATCCCGGTTAAACCTTGTGAATAATCCAAATAGCGCTGCACCGTGTTTATCCAGGTCAATCCCTCTTCCATTATCCTTAACCTGTAGATATTTTCTGCCTTCCTTTATTCCTGTACAAATATCAATTTTCAGATTTTTATCAGGGTTTCGATACTTTATGGCGTTGGTAATTAAATTTAGCAGGATGCTTCTGAGGTGCACCCGGTTGTACCCTACCTGGTTAAATTCCGCAAAATCAACACTAATCTGGGCACCAGACTGCTCGATCTGTTCATAAATTGATTCTTTTATATCTTCGTAGACCTCGTAAATATCAACCTTATTCTCATCAATTTCACTATCCTCCTTATGGTCTTTAAGCAGCATAATCATTTCCTGAATAGATCTCTCCAGTTTATTACTTGCTTTTTTTAATGCATTGAATAATTCTAATTCAGAGTCATCAAGTTTACTTTCAATATTTAATAGATCTAATAATGAAAGAATATTATTAACTGGACTTTTAAGATCGTGAGAAGCTATATAAGCAAATTGCCGAAGATAATTATTTTGTTTTTCAAGCCTTGAGTTTACTGTGAGCAAATTGTTTTGTAATTGCTTGTGACCAGTTATATCAATGATGGTTATTAATGAAGCTTTCTGACCTTCATAATCAATATCCATCGTTCTTATCTCTCCAACTCCAAGGCCTCCATTTCTGGTGGTGATTTCCACCTCGTGATTCTGATTAGGTTTAAAATCAAAGTGAAGATGCATATTACTCAATTCATTCATATTGGCATTGAGAAAAATTGTGGCAGCTTCATTAGCATATACAACCTGGTTATTTTTATTCAGAATCAGAATCCCATTAGGACTTTTGGCTCTTTCTCTCACCAGGTAGACCTGCTTCTCTAGTTTCGTACGCTCAATAGAATACCATATGGAGCGATATAACTGATCACCGGTAATATCATTTTTTAATAAATAGTCAGCAGCACCGGCATTGATCGCATCTTTTTCCAGGGTTTCATTTGAGTATCCTGTTAACAAAATGATTGGGTTTGTACACCCACAATCGATCGCATCCTTCAGAACAGTTAGCCCGTTTTGATCCCCAATCCTGTAATCAAGAATATAAATATCATAGCTGTTATCGCAGAATGAATGGAGTGCATCCTCCGAATTGTCATTCCAGGATAATTCAAAGTCCTTAAGTTTTGATGATTGAAGAAGATCCTGAATGATTAAAAAATCTTCATAATCATCATCAATAAGAAGAATTTTAGTTGACATGTACGCTAATTGATTTCCACCTCAAATTAATCAGATATTATGATTTATAAAGTACCAAATACCAAGGAAATATAATATTTAAGGCTGATGTAAGGTTTCTATTAATATTGTAAAAATAACAACCCCTACTTTTTTATCTTAAATTCATTAAACTCCAATTCAACAGCCGTCCCTTCACTTTGATGAGGCAAAATTCTAATTTCCCCACCAAGATTATCCATAATTTTACCACATGCCGCTAATCCGATTCCGTAACCCTGGACCTCAGAGTCTTTTTTACCCCTTGTAAAAAATTCAAAAAGAGCATTATTATTACTTACATTAATCCCAATTCCGTTATCTGAAATTTTTATTTTTAGTTTATCATCTACAACCTCCTGCATCATATCAATAATAAGCCTTCTGCTATTTTCACGATACTTTAATGAGTTTGAAATAATATTCTGGAAAAGTCGATATAACTCCTGGTATGAGGCATATACCTTCACTGAAAGATTTACATTAATTTCTGCTTCTGATTCATTAATTGCTAATTCGAGATCATCCAACACATTGCTTATAACAAAAGAAAGATCAACCATTTTTCTTTTCTCCCCAGAAGACCTCCGGCTATCCTCCAAAAGTTTATTCACCAGATTTTGCATACGCTCAGAAGCGCTGACCATTCTGTCTAATAAATCCTTACTTTGATCATCCAGAGTCTCCTCATTATTTCTTTTAAGCATGTCTCCAAAAGCCTTTATTTTCCTGAGCGGTTCCTGAAGATCGTGACCTATCAGCGAAGCAAAATTTTCCAGATCAGTATTACTTTTTTCCAGTTGCTTTGAATAATCGGATAGCTGAGTAGCCATTTCAGCAATTTTTAACTCATTTTTTTTAAGCTCTGTTACATCCTCAGCATAAAGAATAATACCTCCGATTTCATTATCGGGATAATACCAGGGTCCGACTGCCCACGATATATAAGAGATGCTTCCATCCGGCCATTGAAAAAAATCATTATCCTTACTCATCTTTTTCCCTTTTAATGCTTCCAGATGCCTTTTTTTCCAACCCTCTTTAATCCCTGGCACAACTTCATAATGATTTTTACCAATTATGGACTCATCCACATCATAATCCTCCAGCCATCTTTTGCTAACCATGATATAGTTCATCTCGGTGTCAAACATGGCTACAGGAACAGGATTACTTCTTACAAATTCTTCTAATAATGATTTATATCTGTCCCTCTCCTGTTTTAAAGCTTTTTCTTCGTCGATATTTTGAATAGTTCCTCGAATCGCCACAACCTCTCCTGAATCATCAAAAACAGGTTCGCCTTTCATTAATAACCAGACAATTTCATCATTATTAATTAATCTGAATTCACTGCTATAGGCCTTTCCGGTTTTAAATGATTCTTTTCTTTTTTTAACTAACTCAGGCAGATCCTCAGGATGAATTAATTTTAATGCATCATCAAAATCCATAGACTTGTTACTTTTCTTATAAATCCCTGCTGCTTTTAATGCTCCACTGGAAGAAGTAACGACATTTGTTTTGAGATCTCTATACCAAACTCCCATTTGATTGAGTTCCTCAGAAGCCAGGTATTGCTCCATCTGCTTTTGAAGTTCTTTACGGTATTGCTGCCTGCTTTCAAATGAAATTTTTAATTCAATGACCTTTCCTACTGCATTGGAAATTAACAGTATAACATCCTTAAGGTGATCATCGAGTAAAACAGATTTCAAAGCATGTGATCCTGACCAGCTAATTAGCCCTCTTCTCTGACCAAAAACTTTTACCGGTTTATGAATGAAACAGCGGATATCGTTTTCAAGGAAAATTTTATATTTGTCAGGAACTTCATCCAAAGTCAAATCAGAATAGATAGTAATTTCATCCGATTTCATCGAATCTTCAGCCATTGAATCTTTATAAGGCAAAACTTTCTGAGGAGCCTTGCCATTCGCCTCTTTTATGGAAGCTATGTTTCTTATATAAATAGAATCATCAATCACCTCTACATACGAAGCATTTTCCATCCCAAACAGATGAATGCCAACTGACAAAAGTTCTTCAACCTGCTTATCCGGATTATCAACATATTTTGTGAATGCCTCGTGTATTTTCCTTATTGCATTAGAATAAATTTGATATTCCTGTGTTGCCCAGTCATTCATTAGAGTTTTTTTCTTTAATATAATAACATCAAGACAATACATAAGGGCTTAAATAAAAAAAGCCTTCGCTATTTCTAACGAAGGCTTTAATTTCTTTATCAAAAAGATTATTTCTTTTTGTAACGCTTGTTGAATTTCTCAACACGTCCTGCAGTATCCACGAACAATTTCTTACCAGTGTAGAAAGGATGTGAAGCGGATGAAACTTCGACCTTTACCAACGGATATTCGTTACCGTCTTCCCACTTAATCGTATCGTTGGTCTTGATAGTAGATTTCGTCATGAATGAATAATCACTCGATGTGTCCTGAAATACTACTTCTCTATAGTCCGGATGAATATCTTTTTTCATTATTATATAAGCTTTAAATTACTTTCGTTTTTCAAAATGAGGCACAAAGATAACTAGATCAACTTTGTTTACCAAATAAAACAAAGATTTAGTATTATTAAATTTTAATTGTGCTATTATTACCGTTACACACGCAAAAATAACAAATATGAGGCAGGTATTTTTCTTTTCACTGACTTTTCTCTTTTTATCAATATCAATTAAGGCTCAGAGCATAAGACTTGACCGGAGAAACTATCAGCACCACCTGATAGACCGGTTTGAGATCAGAACCGGAAAACAATATCCGGGCTTCCACTCGACAATGAAAACCTATCGAAGGGATAAAATCGATACAGCCTACTATGATATGGTCGCTGACTCAACAGAAAAAAGTGATGTCACAGCAAGTCTGTTGCTTTATAACAACTGGGAATATATTTCAGATGAAGCCCCAGAGTCCGATAAACCTCTGTTTAACTTTCTTTACAAAACTCCGGGAGACTTTTGGCATGATAAAGGCAAAAATTACGATCTGCACGTAAATCCTATCCTGCATCTGGCATATATGAATCAAAATACAGAAACTGATGGTTCATTATTTATAAATACAAGAGGAGTAAAAGTAAGAGGCCGTATCGGTGATAAAGTAGCTTTTTTCACCTCACTGACTGAAAACCAGGCGAGGTATCCATCATATATCCATCGATACATTAATGAAAATATCGTTGTTCCCAACCAGGGTTTCTGGAAAGAATTCAAAGATACCGGTGTTGATTTTTTTGAAGCCCGGGGTTATATAAGTTTTGATCTTGTTAAAGATATGATCAATCTGCAATTTGGACACGACAGGCTTTTCATTGGGAATGGTTATCGCAGTATGATATTATCAGACTTTTCAGCTCCAATGCTGTTTCTAAAACTGGAAACCGAAGTTGGGAAGGTTAACTACACAAATATCTTCGCAGAACTCACCGCAGATATTGAAGGAAATCAAAGTGGATTAACCGGAAGTGGAAGGTATCCAAAAAAATATCTGGCTCAGCATCGACTCGGCATCGACATCGGTAAATCTTTAAATATCGGCCTTTTTGAATCAGTCGTTATCTATGAAGATTCAGCTAGTGCCAATATAGAATTAGGCTATTTAAATCCGATAATATTTTACCGTGCTATAGAGCAAAACGAAGGAAGCCAGGATAATGTCCTACTCGGATTAGACTGGAAATGGAATTTCCTGAACCACTTTTCATTTTATGGGCAATTATCTCTAGATGAATTTGTTTTAAGCGAATACACAGATAATAATGGCTGGTGGGCCAATAAAAATGCCGTTCAGGTCGGTATGAAATATATCGATGCTTTCGGCATACCTTACCTCGATCTGCAAGGAGAATTTAATACCGCAAGACCATATATGTACTCACACAGGGATAGTTACGGAAGCTTCAGCCATTATGGCCAGCCCCTTGCTCATCCCAGAGGAGCGAATTTCACAGAATTAATTGGTATAGCCAGGTACAAAATCATTCCAAGACTTGACTTGACACTTACAGGGATTATTTCGGATTTCGGCTCTGATGAAGATGGTGGAAACTGGGGAGGTGATATCCTGAAACCAAATATAACCAGGGAACAAAATTACGATAATGAAACCGGTCAGGGTGTAAATAACTCCTTGTTTATCGGAGAAGCGCTACTTACTTACATGCCCAAAAACAACCTTTTTGTGGATTTAGGGTATACTATCCGTAACCAGGAAAATGAGATTTTAGGTGAATTAAACGAAAACTGGTTATCTATTGCTGTAAGATGGAACATTGCAAGACAGAATAATCTGTTTTAGCGGCTTAAAAAATGTAACTTGCAGCCCTGAATTGACAAAATTACTGAATGAAGACATTAAAAAGGCTTTTTCAATATGCCAGACCAATAGGGTGGCTTACTCCTATTTACATAATAAGCACCTTGTTGTTTACCATATTTTCTTTGTTTAACCTGTTATCTTTAATACCCATAATGGAGGTATTATTTGACCAGATAGATCAGGATAAATTAGAAATGCTCAGGCAAAAACCCGAATGGGGTGAAGTTGGTGTTGTCGAATATTTTAAGGGATTGTTTTACTACAACCTGACCAACTACATAGAAAATGTCGGTAAGTTCAGGGCGCTACAATACATTTGCACGCTTTTAATCGGTTCGGTATTTCTTTCAAACCTGTTCAGGTACATTTCTCAGCTTACAGTAGAAAAAGCTAAAGTCAATGTTATCAAAACTTTAGAACATCAATATTTAATTCTGTAACTGGCCTTCACGTAGGTTTTTCACTAGTGAACACAAAGGTGATATCATGTCCAGGATCACTTCGGATGTTCAGGAGGTTGAAAATAGTATTGTCAATTCAGTAAGAGTTTTCTTTAAAGAGCCGATAATCATCTTAGTTTATTTCGGTACTTTGTTTGGCATAAGTTTTAAACTGACTTTATACAGTCTGATTCTTTTACCTGTATCCGGTATCATTATCAGTACGATTTCAAAACAGTTAAAAAAGCAGGCAATCGGCACTCAAACTACTCTGGGTAGAATGGCGAACATTTTAGATGAATCTCTCTCCGGAATGAGAGTAATCAAAGCGTTTAATGCCAAAGGATATATAAACTCTAAATTCAAATCAGAAGTAAATAATTACGCCCTTTATAACTGGAAGTTTAGCAAAAGATATAACCTGGCAGGTCCGTCTTCTGAATTCATGGGAGTTACCGTTGTTGCAATCATCATTATGATCGGAGGAACCTTGATACTCGACGGCGACAGTGGTCTGGAAGCATCTGATTTCTTTGGTTTCCTTGCTGTTTTCAGTCAGATATTAAATCCGGCCAAGTCCTTAAATAATGCGATCTCAGGTCTTCAGAGAGGACTGGTTTCCGCGGATAGAATTTTTGAGTTAATGGACACCGAAAATGAGGTAAAAAATAAGCCTGATGCAATTGAGATAGATTCTTTTTCAGATCAGATCATCTATAATAATGTATCTTTCGCATACGATACTGAAAAAGTAATTGACAATATATCTTTTACACTTAAAAAAGGTAAAACAGTAGCACTTGTCGGTCCATCGGGGGTGGTAAATCAACGCTTGCCGATCTTTTACCGCGCTTCTATGACCCTACAGAAGGTAAACTCGAAATAGATGGTGTCAACCTTAAAGATATCGAGATCGAAAGCCTCAGGGCTCAAATGGGTATCGTGACGCAGGAATCTATCCTGTTTAATGACACGGTGTTTAACAACATCGCCTTCGGAATGAATAATGTAAAGGAAGAGGATGTTATCGCTGCAGCAAAAATTGCAAATGCCCACGAGTTCATAGAAAAATTAGATGATGGATATCAGTCGAATATTGGTGAGAGAGGAACTAAGCTATCCGGCGGACAAAGACAAAGGTTGAGTATCGCAAGAGCCATTCTCAAGAACCCTCCAGTCTTAATTCTTGATGAGGCAACATCAGCACTTGATGCTGAAAGTGAAAAACTAGTGCAGGAAGCGCTTACAAACCTGATGAAAAACAGAACATCCCTTGTTATTGCTCACCGCCTGAGTACGATCAAGCACGCTGATGAGATTCTTGTTATTGAAAGAGGTCGAATAATTGAAAGGGGTAATCACGAATCCTTATTAGAACAAAAGGGGTTATATGCCAAACTGATAGAGATGCAGAGTCTTCATGAGTAGCTAAAACTCGTAAAATCTTAGTGTATCGGTGGTAACTTAAATGATATGATAGTATATTGACCCTTGAACTGAAGCATTGAATAATGATGAAGAAATTTACTATCGGATTTTTTATTGTTTACCTGCTATTTCATATAGCGGTAATTATAGCTGCAACAGTAGCTACAGGTGATAGTTTTTTAAACCTTCTAAAATATGATTACCTGTTCAAACCGGGAGCATATCTAGGACTGGTTTTATTCCTTGTGAATATTGTTTTATTCTTAAAATTCTGGCAGGATCAACACAAAAAGATCTCCAAACTCGATAAAGAAAAAACAGAATTAAAAGCCAAGATGTTTGACCTGGCTGAAGAATCCAAGCAGGTAAAAAGCCAGGGAAGTTCTGATTCTGAAACAAAAAATCAATAATTTCCAGGTGGTCGAAGATATTAAAAAAGAGCTGGAAGAAGCTTTACACACTTTACAAAAAGTATTATCTGACGAAGACTTACTTAATAAAATCGCAGAAGCAGCTGACCTGATGTCTGAAAGCCTTAAAAATGGAGGAAAGATAATCAGTTGTGGCAATGGCGGATCTCATTGCGATGCCATGCATTTTGCCGAGGAGTTATCGGGAAGATACAGGGATAACAGGCCGGCCATGGCTGCGATTGCTATATCAGATCCCAGTCATATAAGCTGTGTCGGCAATGATTTTGGATTTGAGTTTATTTTTTCCCGCTTCGTAGAAGGAATAGGTCAGCAAAATGATATCCTTTTAGGAATCTCCACCAGCGGTAATTCCAGGAATGTTATTGAGGCAGCTAAAGCAGCTAAAGCCAAAGGCATGAAGGTGGTTATACTAAGTGGAAATACCGGAGGAAAACTGGCCGGTGGAGCGGATATTGAAATCAGAGTACCACACCATGGATATGCTGACCGAATCCAGGAAATCCACATTAAGATCATTCATATACTGATCCAGAAAATAGAGAAATCGATGTCTGCAGGATCATGATTCATTATTGTAAGTGATTTCCTGTTTTTTAATATTAGAATTTCAACTATTCAATTTTTTTATGACTATTAAATAATTCTTTAATGAAAACCAGAATTTCAACATTAATTCTATTTTTTCTTTGTTTAACCAGTGTAAAAGCACAGCAATATAATCAACTATTTAGCGAGGCTTCTGAAGCGGTTAAAAACCAGAACACCCAAAAACTACAGGGACTGTTACTTACCCAGGACTCATATTCGGAAGAAGGTACAAAAGCCCTGGCTGAATTAATAATAGAGTTTAAATCAACCGGTTTTGATAATTTTCAAGCTGAGTATAAGGATGCACTTAAAAAACACCGTGATAACAGAATTTCATTTATGGTATTTCAAATCTTTGGGTTTAAAGCCATGCCTCCTTTTGGTGAAATGCCTGAATATTCAATTATTGAAAAAGATGATAAAACAATTCTCAAATTGAAGGAAGATAAGGAAAGCATGTATTCAGGATATGAGTTTGTTGTTGGGAAAGAAAATGGCACCCTTAAATTTATCCCGGCAAAGATGCAGAAAGAAGAAGATATCGCTGAATTCTATGAATTCTACTTCGACTGGAAAAAAGTCTTTACAGAAAATCCCGATGAAAAAAGAAAAGAAGCACTTGATGCACTAGTCGCTAAGTATGTAAAACCAACAACATTAACATATGCTGACAGTCCTGCTTCAGGTAAGATCAATGGTAGTGATTGGGTTATAAAAGGGGGAATGGCAAAGAAAAGAACGTCTTTTGGTAAAGAGAAAATTAGTATTACTCTCTTTAATGTTGCCCCTGAAAAAGAATGTAACCAATTTCTTAATGCAGATAAAGTGATGATTAGCCTTCCTGAAGCAGGAGAGTATGACCTTGCCTTGACTGGCAATAATATCACACTTTACGATTCGGAAAATAATAAAAATAAGATGGTCAGAGATGGTAAGGTGAAATTCGAAATTGATGAAGGTAAGCAAATGGTAACCGGCATTATTACCGTAAAACTTGACGACGATAATTTTGTAAACGGAACATTCGGAGTTCCTTTCTGTACTGAAAAGCAATAGTCAAATTAAAAATAACAAGAATAAGAAAGCTTGACATTGTCAGGCTTTTTTATTTTTATAGTAATATATCCCATAAACCAATTCACCATGTATATCAATATTCTAAGTTATCTGCCAGAAGTTTTCTCTTCCACCTCAGCAATGATCATTGAGGCCTCGTTACTACTCGGTGTAGTTTTCCTGATTTTGAGATTTCGCTACCTGAAAAATAAAAAGTCGGGTAAATACTAAACTAAAAAACCTTATTCGTTTAGAAATAGAACAAGCTATTATTTCAATTTTCTTTTATCCTTTTTTACCCTGAGAGAACCAAAAATAACAGATGATGTGAAGGCAAAATAATATCTATTTGAAGTAGCGGTCATTCTTGATCCTATACCAAAACCAATATACCTTGAGACTGGAAATTCAATTCGGGGATTAAAATAAACTGCCAGTGAAGAAGATTCAAAATACCTCACATCACTCGAAGAATTATAAGAATACTCTGGTTCTTTTAACAAAGAGAACCCAATTCCTCCTACAAGATTGAATCTGATAGTTTCAATTTTATTTAAATAAAATACTTTGCCAAAAGCAGCACCACTATTAAAATTCTTCTCTGGAGGAATGGTGATAAAAGAGAAAATACTTGCATTTGGATTATTATACCAGATTGGCAAGCGGTAATATTCATTGTAGAAAATCTGAAAAAATAAATCCTTCTCAGTTATATAATTTAATGAAAATGATCGGCCTCCATAATTGCCCAAATCCCAACTATAATCAAAATATACAGAAGGCTCCATAGTCAGTTGCGCATTAGCTTTAAAGGCTACAATAAACAGGACAATAGCTAGCAGGCTTTTCATAGTTGACGTTAAAAATATCCGATGTGACTATTTAATTCCTTAAAACATTAAAAAATAATAAAAAAACAAAGATAAAGTAATTTCATAATTTTCTTAAACTACCGATTCTTGCACTAATTTTCAATTTAAATTAAAAGGTTTAAACAAGTGCAATATTTATATATTGCTTACTTCCATAAAACATACTCCAAACCGTAACCTTATTCAGAATTATTTTCTTTATTTAAAAATATCTTGTTAATTAGCATTCAGTAAGGAATTTACTATTTCAACCAAAACCAATACACATGTTATCAAGATGTTATGGCAGCGCAGTTCATGGCGTGGAAGCCGTTACTATTACGATCGAAGTGAGCGTAATGAAAGGCAATAAATTTTTTATGGTCGGCCTCCCCGACAATGCGGTAAAAGAAAGTGAACAAAGAGTTGAAGCGGCACTCAAATACAATGGTTATTATTTCCCCAGACAACGGGTAGTAGTAAACCTGGCCCCTGCAGATATTCGAAAAGAGGGTTCTTCTTACGACCTGACCATCGCCATGGGGATGCTGAAGTCTTCAGGTCAGATAATTGCCGATAAATTAGAAGATTACCTGATTATGGGTGAGCTCGCTCTTGATGGTTCACTCCGTCCAATCAAAGGAGCATTGCCAATATGTATCCAGGCCAGAAACGAAGGGTTTAAATATTTTATGCTTCCGGAAGCTAATTCCCACGAAGCTTCTATTGTAGAAGGCATCAAAGTTCTCCCAGTGCAATCCCTTAAACAGGCTATTGACCATATTGAAGGCTTTCAAAAAATTGAACCAATAAAAGTCGATCCCAATGATGCATATTTCACTAACCACAATGAATATGGCGTAGACTTTTCTGATGTTCAGGGACAGGAAAACATAAAGCGTGGAATGGAAATCGCAGCTGCAGGAGGCCATAACGTCCTGATGGTTGGTCCTCCGGGATCAGGAAAAACCATGCTGGCCAAAAGGTTGCCTTCGATTCTGCCACCTATGACCATGAGCGAAGCCCTGGAAACAACTAAGATTCATTCTGTAGCAGGTAAACTCGGAGAAAAAACCTCATTGCTAAATAGCCGGCCTTTCAGGTCACCCCACCATACAATTAGCGATGTAGCCTTAGTCGGTGGAGGTGGTCACCCTCAACCAGGAGAAATTTCCCTGGCGCATAACGGAGTCTTGTTTCTCGATGAACTTCCTGAATTTAAAAGAACAGTTTTAGAAGTGATGCGCCAGCCTTTAGAGGAAAGAACGGTAACCATTTCAAGGGCAAGGGCAACTGTAGATTTTCCCGCAAACTTTATGCTTATCGCTTCGATGAACCCAAGCCCATCTGGAGACTTTTATAATCCCGAGGAAGAACATCCTGATTCGGAAATGGCTGTGCAACGATATCTTAACAAGGTCAGTGGTCCGCTACTCGATAGAATTGATCTTCACATTGAAGTAACGCCGGTTTCTTTTGATGAAATGACCGCCCAGAGAAAAGCGGAAAGTAGTCAGTCGATTCGTGAGAGAGTACTCCTTGCCAGGCATATCCAGTTAGAACGATTTAAGGATATGGAAGGAATTCACAATAATGCCATGATGCCCTCCCAGTTGATTAAAAAAATGTGTCGCGTTGATGAGACAGGCAAAGAATTACTAAAATCTGCCATGGAAAGACTCGGATTGTCTGCCAGGGCTTATGATAGAATACTTAAAGTAGCCAGAACGATTGCCGATCTCGATCAAAGTGAAACCATTAAACCAGCTCATTTAGCAGAGGCCATTCAATACCGATCACTGGACAGGATGATGGGTATTGGGGTGTGAGAAATCTCAGAATCACAAAAAAACCGGCTGTTAGCCGGTTTTATAATTTCTTATTTAAAGAATAATACTTAATCCTGTTCGAATTGCAAACTCGCCCTGGTCAAAATAATAGTCCCCGATAAAATCCCATTTTAAATTTCCCCCAATCGGATGCGCATAACCAAAACCGAGGTTTGCATCAGAGTTATCTCCGATCAGCCCTCTGAATCTGATATATACCGGCTGCACAGGGTAAAATCGCATTCCCAATGCCACTCTGGTGGTGTTTCTCCAAATCTCAACACCTCCTGAAGCAGAGAAATTATTCCTGACAAAGTAATTAGCTTCTAAACCAATCTGGGCTTTTTCAAATAATCCATAATTATCTGTTTTAATGACATCAAGCCCTCCATGGAGCATCCATGAACCTGTATTTTGTGCCTTTGACGCTGACAACCCTAAAAATAAAAATAACCCAAAAAATAATATTCTTTTCATGACTGTTTTGATTTAATCCGCACGCAAAATATATTTTACTATTAACATTTCACATTTCTTGTCCGAGTTTTCTGTGTAATTAATAATGATTTAATTTTCGATAGGACTCATCTCAATTCATATTGAATTATTTAAGGAAAAAATATCGTAAGCACTCCTTAAAAAGAGTCATCGTCAAATAAAAGTATTATATTATTATGATCGATATCCGGATCATTGAATTTATAACCCAAATGATACTCAATGAAAATACTTGTAACTGGAGCTTATCATAAAGATCATGAAAAAACAAAAAACCTGATTAAAGGCCTCAAACTACTGGGGGTCAAAATTATAGAATTACCCTACCGATCTTTAAAAGTTGATCTTGCTAAAAAGATAGCATTATTATCAAGAAATGTAGATGCCGTTTTTCTTCCCGGGTTCACTCATTCAAATGTCAAACAGATAAAAAAATAAGCTATGCACCGGTATTGTTTGATCCGGAGATTTCAAATTTTCTCACTAAAGTCTACGATAAGAAAGAAGTTATACCCTATACCCAAGAGCAGCTAAACATTATTACAAGGATTACCGGGCTTTTAAATACGCTGACCTGGTATTCACAGAAACTAAGCAGTACAAAAGGTACTTCATGCAAAAAATGGGAGTTAAAGCAAGAAAGATCTCTGTTGTGCCATTTGGTGTAGATGCTTCTACCTATCATCCACTTAACGATTTGCTGCCGGATGAATTTTTTAGGGTGATGACAATTATTGAAAATACCCCCTGGACAGTATCTTATTAATTTTAGATGCTGCTGCCAGCTTAAAAGGTCAAAATATCAGGTTCGATCTTACGGGTGTCAATAGTGAACAAACAAAAATAATTAAATACATAACTGATAATGACATTAGAAATGTTAACCTGATCAATTTTGAAGATGAAAAGGAACTCAACCTCCTAATCAACTACTCTTCTGTTTGCCTGGGTATATTCGGAAATTCTAAAAAATCAAACCTGGGCATCCCAAAAGACCTGTTTAAATATGCTGCATGCAGAAAGCCAATAATTTCTAAAAATTCATTAGCCTTAAAAGAGGTATTTACGCCCGGCAGGGATATACTTGCAGTAGAAAATTCAGCAGAGAGAATTGCTTCAATGATCCGTGAATTAAAAAATGATCCCGAAATGGGACAAATGGTCGGTCACATGGCAAAGAAAAAAATTGAACGTGATCATCATTTCAGACATTCGGCGGCAATGTTACTTAAGGCAATGAAAAAATTAAAATTGAGATAAAATGAAAGTTTCGGGTTTTACCTTCATAAAAAATGCTATCAAATTTGACTACCCCATCGAAGAGGCAATAAAATCTATTCTTCCTTTATGTGATGAAGTAGTCGTAGCGGTTGGAGACTCGCAGGACGAAACCCGGAAACTAATAGAAAATATAGACCCGAAAATAAAGATTATTGATACTGTATGGGATCATTCACTTGCAGCAGGAGGTAAAGTACTGGCAGCTGAAACAAATAAGGCCTTTGAAAATGTATCTAAAGATAGCGATTGGTGTTTTTATATACAGGGTGATGAAGTGATGCATGAGAAATACATTCCGGAAGTCCGAAAGGCTATGGAAAAATGGAAAGATGATCCAAAAGTCGATGGCCTGCTATTTAATTACCTGCATTTTTATGCTTCTTACGATTATATAGGCACTTCTTCTAATTGGTACCGCCGTGAAATAAGGGTGATCAAAAATGATGCATCCATTTATTCTTACCGTGATGCCCAGGGCTTTAGAAAAAACGACGATGAAAAGCTGAATGTCAAGTTGATCGATGCTTTCATCTATCACTATGGCTGGGTGAAGGAGCCAAAAAAAATGCTGGCAAAAAGAGAGAACTTTGTAAAACTCTACAGGGGATCGGAAGCTAAAGAACAGCACGTCACTGATGAAGGATATGATTATTCAAGAATTGATGCCCTTGATCATTTTGAAGGTTCACACCCAAAAGTAATGCATGACCGGATCGAAAGAAAGAATTGGAAATTTGAACACGACATAACATATAGCCGATTATCTTTCAAAGAAAAGTTTAAACGATTCATTCGAAAAACAACCGGCTATCATATCTGGGAATATCGAAATTATAATCTTCTTAAATAATCAGGATTCCGATTCAGCACTTACGGAAGCTCGATATTGGGGTATCATGCGTTTATTTGTTAGCTGTTCAAAAGCATAGGCTAATCCAATCAGTTTTTTCTCCGACCAGGCTCTTCCAACAAATGAAACACCAATAGGCATACCATGAATATCTCCGGAAGGAACTGTTATATTCGGATATCCCGACATTGCTGCAGCGCCTGATGATCCTGCGTACCCATGATCTCCAAGCAGTAAGTCAATAGTCCATGACGGAGCATTTGTAGGCATGATTATCGCATCCAGATCATGTTCTTTCATGTATTTATCGATGCCATTTTTCTGAGTATTTGTCCGGATCTTTACAAGAGCGTCTAAATATTCCTGCTCCTTAAGCGATCCTTTTTTCTCAGCCATCTCGAAGATCTCCTGACCAAACCATTTTAATTCGGAGGATTCATTTTTCTTATTGTATTCGATCAATTCAGCTAAAGATTTATAAGGAGCGTCATAGGTTTTCAAATATTTGTTTAATCCGTCTTTAAACTCATAAAGCAAGACTGTCATTTCAGCATCTCCAATATCATCGCCCAGAATATTGTCGATCTCAATTATTTGTGCCCCGGCTTCCCGCATTGCTAATATCGATTTCTCCATAGCAGCATCAACTTCTTTATGCTTACCCATGTAGTTTTTTGCCACCCCTAAGCGGGCATCTTTCAATGAAAGCTCATCCAGGGCATCATCAAAATTCATGTCATCTGCCATCTCCTGGGTTGCCGGATCACTTGAATCTTTCCCCATACATGCTGCCAGCAATACTGCTGCATCAGAAACTGTCCTCGCCATCGGTCCGGCTGTATCCTGAGTATGAGAAATAGGTATGATTCCCTCTCGACTCCACAATCCAACTGTGGGCTTTATTCCTACAATTCCATTGATTCCCGAAGGACAAACTATCGATCCATTGGTTTCTGTACCAATAGCAACCGCACACATATTTGCTGCCACGGCAACACCACTTCCACTACTTGAACCACATGGAGAACGATCCAGAGAATATGGGTTTTTACACTGACCTCCTACTCCACTCCATCCTGAAGAGGATCTTACTGATCTGAAATTTGCCCATTCACTAAGATTTGCTTTACCAAGGATCACCGCACCGGCCTCCTCGAGCTTATTAATTATAAAAGCATTATCAGGGGTGTGATTACTTAACGCCAGAGACCCGGCTGTTGTCGGCATGCCTGAAATGTTAATATTATCTTTGATCAAAACGGGAATTCCATGCATCGGACCTTTCGTCTTTCCCGCTACTCTTTCTGCATCTCGTTGCCTGGCCTGATCTTCCGCTTTGGGATTTACAGCGATAACCGCTTTTAAATTCGGCCCATTATGATTTAACTCTTCTATACGCTTTAAGTATGCCTTAGTAAGCTTATAAGATGTCAGGTCTCCACTTTCCATCGACCGCCGCATACGGGCGATATCCCATTCGAGAAATTCAAAATTATTATACTTGTTCTTTGAGGAATTTGATTGCTGGTTTTCCGAAGCCAGAATTTGACTACCTGGCAATATACTTAAAGCCCCGGCTGCAACTGATCCCGACAGGCTGTTCTTTAAAAAATTACGTCTTTTCATGATTAGAATTTCGATTTTCTTTAAAATAGTTAGAAAATCGAACTCAACCAACATTATTTCTTTTCAGCCAGTAATTTTTCAAGCTCCATCATCTCATCACGGAGACGGGCAGCCTCCATAAAATCCAGATCTTTGGCAGCTTTTTCCATCTTTTTCATAGTCGCAGTCTTTTGCTTTTCAAGCTGTTCTTTATTCATATACTGAACAACCGGGTCAGCCGCCACTGATGTTTCTTCAGGACCGGAATAATATTTTTTCGTTCCTTTTTTAGCATCGGCAACTTTTGTAGAACTCAAGACTTGTTCGCGCTCACGTCCTACTGTTTGTGGTGTAATGCCATGCTTCTCATTATATTCTTGCTGAACAGTTCTTCTACGGTCGGTTTCATCAATCGCCGTTTGCATGCTCGCAGTAATCTTATCTGCATACATGATCACCTTACCATTGACATTTCTTGCTGCACGGCCAATAGTCTGAACCAGACTACGCTGATTTCTCAGAAAGCCTTCTTTGTCAGCATCCAAAATTGCCACTAATGAAACTTCCGGTAGATCAAGTCCTTCTCTCAAAAGGTTTACACCAACAAGTACATCGAAAATACCCAATCTTAATTCTCTTAAAATCTCTACTCTGTCAAGTGGTTTAACCTCTGAATGAATGTACCGGCATTTTATATTAGCCCTTTCTAAAAATAAGGTCAGCTCTTCAGCCATTCTCTTAGTCAAAGTAGTCACCAATACCCTGTCTTTCATCTTGATTCGCTCGATAATCTCATGTAAAAGATCATCGATCTGGTCACCGCTTGGCCTGACATCAATCTTCGGGTCCAGTAACCCAGTCGGTCTAATTAATTGCTCGACTATTACCCCTTCAGACTTTTGTAATTCATAATCTCCCGGAGTAGCAGTAACATACACTACCTGGTTTATCATGGTTTCAAACTCGTTGAAATCCAATGGTCTGTTATCCATTGCAGAGGGTAGTCTGAATCCATGTTCTACAAGATTGACTTTACGTGATCGGTCTCCACCCCACATAGCTCTCACCTGCGGCACAGTGACATGGCTCTCGTCAATGACCATCATGTAATCATCAGGAAAATAATCTAAAAGGCAGAAAGGCCTGCTACCTGGGGTCCGGCGGTCAAAATATCTGGAATAATTTTCTATACCCGAACAATACCCCAACTCCCTGATCATCTCAAGATCAAATTCTGTTCTTTCTTTTAATCTCTTAGCTTCCAGGAACCGGCCTTCGCGTTCAAAGTAATTAACCTGCTTGACCATATCATTCTGAATCTCATTGATTGCCTGTTGAAGTACATCTTTTCCGGTCACGAACAGATTAGCCGGGAAAATTGTGATTCGGTTTTCTGAAGCGATCTTTTTCCCAGTTTCGGGATCTACGCGGTGAATTTCCTCGATTTCATCTCCCCAGAAAATTATCCTGTAGGCAAAATCAGCATAGGCCACGAAAATATCTACTGTATCTCCTTTTACCCTGAATTTTCCATGTGTGAATTCAGTCTCCGAACGGGCATATAAAATATCGACTAATGCATATAAAAACTGACTCCTCGGTATTCGATCACCAACAGCTACTTTAATGACATTTTTCCCGAATTCTTCCGGATTACCAATACCATAAATACAGCTTACAGAAGCTACAACAATAACATCCCGGCGTCCGGATAATAAAGCAGAGGTTGCACTCAATCTCAACTTTTCAATTTCATCGTTTATCGAAAGATCTTTTTCGATATAGACATTGGTTCCTGGATTAAAAGCCTCAGGTTGATAATAGTCATAATAGGATATAAAATATTCTACAGCATTATCGGGAAAGAATTGCTTCAATTCTCCATAAAGCTGGGCCGCAAGAGTTTTATTATGTGATAGTACCAATGTTGGTTTGTCTACATTCTGAATTACATTGGCCATCGTAAAGGTTTTACCCGATCCGGTTACACCCAACAATACCTGTGCAGGTTCATTATTGTTAATGCCCTCGGTGAGTTGCTCTATGGCTTTCGGCTGATCACCTGTTGGCTCATACTGAGATTGTAACTTAAATGACATGAAAATTATTTCTTGCTAGCGTCAAATAACTTTTGCTTTTCTTCCTTGGAAAGTGAACTATACCCCTTTTCGGATATCTTATCCAGAATTCTATCAATTTCTTCCTGGGATGCATTACCTGAAGAAGTAGAAGTAGTCGAACTTCGTTTGCTACCGGTAGATTTAGCACTTTGTTTTTTATAGGTTACCTTAATTTTCGGCTTTGGTTTAAATAAACCTCTGAAGAAGGAAATTATCGCATAAACCCATCTTCCCAGATCGGTGCCTTTTTGTAATTGACTTACATAAAGCCATCCCATAAATGCACCCCCGAGATGAGCAACATTTCCTCCGGCATTATCTCCTACCGATCCGATAAATGATACAACCACAAAGAAGGCAGCTATATACTTTATTCTTACTGGCCCTAAAAGCAACAGGTGAAAAGTATAATTAGGCAAAAGTGTTGCAGCTCCAACCATTATGGCATTTACTGCAGCTGACGCACCAATCATTCCCAGAATTGGGGTTCTTTCAATATAAAAGGGAACAAAATTATAGGCCAGAAGATAAAGTATCGCACCGAATATCGCACCATTTATATAAATACTAATTACTCTGTCACTACCCAAATATTCTGTAATCAGTCTTCCAAACCAATAGAGGAAAAGCATATTAAACAGAATGTGAAAGATATCTCTCAGGTTATGTGCAAAGGCGTAAGTAATAATTGTCCATGGGCGTGTAATGAATTCCGAGAATGCTCCGGGAATATAAAAAAGCTCTACAAGAAAGGTATTCCCAAATTCTCCAAACCCTGATAAATTGGTAATAACCGTCACCACTGCCATAGCCAAAAACACAATGACATTGATGAATATCAATTGCATCACGGCATTATTCGGCCGATTCCATGCATTTTTAAAATCATCTACAAATGAATTTAACATTATAATTCTTAATCTTATTAACTATATTTTTATACGTAACGATTCCAGTATTTGATCATAATAAACCCAAAAAGCATACCTCCTAAGTGAGCAAAGTGAGCGACATTGTCATTTGGTGCTGCCTGGAATACTGAATATAACTCATAAGCCCCATAAAACATGACAAAATACTTTGCCTTTATCGGTATTGGTGGAAATAACAACATCAATACTACGTTTGGGAAGAGCATTCCAAATGCTAACAGGATACCAAAAATTGCTCCTGAAGCCCCGACAGTCGGGATATTGGCATACCTTTCATAAACTATCCTTGCAACATCTATCGCTGTTTTTCTTAATTCCAGGTTGTTCGGATTTTCCGACCATTCATTCTTTAGATCAAATATGTTTACGCGGTCTATTTTCCTTCCATATCCATTCCCCATATCCTGGACATAATAATCCAGGGTCACATGTTCCTGAACAAAATAATCAAAGTTCTCAGGTGTCGGCTGACTAATAAACTCATTATATCCCTCTTCTATTGGCCTTACTTCCGCATACATTACACCAGTCTGTATTAATCCGGCTCCAAGACCACAAACCATATAATAGATCAAAAAGTTCTTTGCTCCCCAGGTTCTCTCAAGATTTGGCCCGAAAATAAAAAGTGCAAGCATATTTCCGAATAGGTGCCAAAGATAAAATCCTCCTCTCGGATCGGCATATGCATGAGTGAACATATAAGTAACAAACTGAAATGGCTCAAAGTTCTCTGACCTGACATAATAAAGTCCAAGGAAATTATTTATATCAGCTCCGAAATAGGAATTAATGACATTAGCCAATATGAAGATCAAAATATTGATCAGTAACAGGTTCTTAACAACAGGTGTTAACCGTCCAAACATATAATTATCTGTTTAACAATTGTGCTATTTCTTCAAGTGAAAGAAGTCTGAATACTGTCTTTCCATCAGGAGTGAAATTAGGATTTTTACAGGCAAAAAGCTGATTAATTAACGATTCACATTCTTCTTTTTGCATCACTTTACCTTTTTTCACACAAGATCTCTTAGCTAGTGATCGTGCAAGCTTCTCTCTAACAGGTAAATCAAGATCTGACTGATAATGTTTATACTGTTCCAGCAATCCTTCAAAAATTTCTTTTTCACTCCTGTCAGCCAGATCAGAAGGAATCCCTCTGATAATCAATGCATTCTTTCCAAACACCTCCACTTCAAATCCAAGCTTTAGTATTTCATCCTCAAGATCAAGATATAGAGAAAAATCACCCGGACTTAACTCCATCGTCTGTGGAAACAATGATTGCTGACTCCCCGCATTTCCGGATTCAGCTGAAACGATATATTTCTCAAATAAAATCCGTTCGTGAGCAGCCTGCTGATCGATCAGCATCATACCAGATCTGACCTGTGTGATTAAATATTGATTGTGGAGCTGAAAGGTCGAAGCGCCCTCATACTTCTCCTCATTCTGATTCCAATTGGAAGAAGCTTTACTTTCAAATGTTAATGAACTGGATTCTTCACTTTGTTCTTCCTCTTCAAATTCTTCAAAATTTAATGCTGAACTTCTCAGGTCTCCTTGTAGCTTCCTTTCCTCCTCAGTCAACTTTGGAATAGCCTCTGATTGAGCTGAATCAAACAATTTATCCCAGTTTTTGAGATTATTACTCTCCCTTTTAGTAGGCTTGTTTCCTTGAAAGTTATTTATTCCTGAGGAAAAGGTTCTTGTTCCTGAACTTCTCTGTTCTGCAGCGGCATCAAAATTTACATCAGTTTCAAAGTCCAGCGACGGACTGAAGTTATGCAATCCTAATGCTTGTTTAACAGCCGCGTGAATGACAGCATAAACTGCTCGTTCATCGTCAAGTTTTATCTCTGTTTTCGTTGGGTGTACATTTATATCAATGTGTTTAGGGTCTATTTCCATAAACAACACAAAAAACGGAAAACTCCCTTCGGGAATAAGTTGTTCAAAGGCCCTGGTAACAGCGTGATTTAGATAAGCACTTTTAATAAACCGGTTATTCACAAAAAAATACTGATCACCACGAGTCTTCTTGGCACTTTCCGGCCTTCCGATATATCCTTTTACAGATACAAATTCGGTTTCAGCTTCGCATGCAGCCAGTTGTTGTTGATATTTTTTACCGAAAATACCAACTATTCTCTGAGACAGCTTACCTTCTGAAAGATTAAACAGCTCCATATCATTTTGATATAGAACAAAAGTTTTTTCAGAATGAGCCAAAGCAACTCGTTGAAATTCTTCAATGATATGCTTCATCTCCACCGCATTAGATTTCAGAAAATTTCTCCTGGCAGGAACATTAAAAAACAAATTCTTCACTGAAGTAGTGGTTCCTTCAGGGCAGGCCACCGGTTCTTGTTTTTTAACTTCTGAACCCTCAATGCATATTAAAGTACCTAATTCTTCTCCTTCACAACGAGTTTTCATCTCTACTTGTGCAACCGCAGCAATCGATGCCATAGCTTCTCCACGAAAACCCATCGTTTTGATATTAAAAAGATCATTAGATTGTCTGATCTTCGATGTAGCATGTCTTTCAAAACTCATTCTTGCGTCAGTCCCAGTCATACCACACCCATTATCGGTAACCTGGATTAGCGCCCGACCGGCATCTTTAATACGAAGAGTGATATGATCCGCTCCGGCATCAATAGAATTTTCAAGAAGCTCTTTAACTACTGATGAGGGACGCTGAACTACTTCTCCTGCTGCAATCTGGTTTGCTATTGCATCTGGAAGCAGCTGAATTACATCTGACATGCTTATTCTTTACTTTTAAAAATGTTTCTAAATCTGTAAATAAGATAAATAGGAATAGCTGACCATCCTAAATAATAAAAAACAATATTGCCCCATTCTAACCAGGCGTAACCCACGCCAATAAATAACAATACGATCACCCAACGTAATGTTTGAGCTTTCAATTCATTTCGCTTATGCCTTCGCAAATTCTCCTCTAGCTGCTGTCTGAAGGCTTTTCTGTCTTCAGGGTCTTTAGAAACATGAGGGTTCTGAAGGTCTGCCAGATACTGTTTTCGTTTGTTTTCTATCCTTTCCTTTACAGGGTCGTATATACGGGGCTGATAGTCAAAACGCTTATATCTCGGCTTTTTCTTACCAAAAAAAGGGACATTTGCCATAATCCTTTCCAAACACTTACGTTAGATAATAAATTTAGGTAAAAGATTTCTCTTCTACGATTTCAATTAACTAAATTCACAAAATACAAATCTAGTTTTTAATTTGTTGAATACATAATTTGTAAAACGCCACCATGAGCAAAAAGTTCCGATTGTATTTTTTATTAAGTCTGCTAACTATTTTTTTTACCAAAGCCCAGGATCCTCTTGCGGCCGACGATGTTCAGGCACAGGATAAATGGGTTGACAGTGTTTTTAACAGCCTTTCTCCTGACCAGAGGATCGGTCAGCTTTTCATGGTTGCTGCCTATTCCAATAAAGGACAAAGTCATCAGCAATATCTGGATAAGCTGGTAGAAGAAAATCATATCGGTGGACTAATAACTATGCAAGGTGGTCCTGGCAGGCAAATCAATATGCTCAATAGACTGCAGGAAAAAGCAAATGTACCTTTGCTTATAGGAGCCGATTATGAATGGGGGCTCAGCATGCGTCTTGATTCGACTTTCACCTTCCCTAAGCAGATGACCATTGGTGCTTTACGTCAAAATCAGCATATATACGATATGGGTGCAGAAATTGCCCATCAATGTCAGACAGTTGGTGTTCATATAAATTTTGCTCCTGTTTCAGATATAAATAACAATCCGGCTAACCCTGTGATAGGCAAAAGAGCTTTTGGTGAAGACAGGGTGAATGTTGCACTTAAAAGTATGACCTACATGAAGGGTCTTCAGGATAATAAAATCATCGCTACAGCCAAACACTTCCCCGGCCATGGCGATACGGATAAAGACTCACATCTGACCCTGCCTGTAATTAAACACAACATGTATCGGTTAGATAGTGTTGAGCTTTTTCCTTTCAAATTACTAATTAACGAAGGTGCACAAGGTGTGATGGTTGCCCATTTGCAAGTACCGGAACTGGAAGCATCTCTTAATACACCAACTACCCTTTCTAAAAACACGGTTACAAACCTTCTAAAAGAAGAATTAAAATTCAATGGGTTGATAATAACCGATGCGTTGAACATGCAGGGAGTCGCTAAATTTTATCAGCCCGGTGAAGTGGAAGTTAAAGCACTTCAAGCAGGAAATGATGTTCTTTTATTCTCAGAAGATGTCTCTATAGGAGTTGAAAAGATCAAAGAAGCAATCAAAAAAGGAGCGTTATCTGAGGAAAGAATTAATTATAGTGTTAAAAAAATTCTCAAGGCTAAATACCTGGTTGGTTTAAATGATTACAAACCAGCCAACATGGACAATCTGGAAAAGAAACTTTTCAGTAGTGAAGCAATTAAAGTTCGCAGGAGAATTTATTCAGGAGCGATGACGGTAGCTTCTAATGATAAAGGAAGTATCCCGGTTAAACAACTTGAAAATAAAAAGATCGCTTCTTTGGTGGTCGGCCCTTCGAGAAAAAACACATTCCAGAAATATTTATCTAAATATGCCCAGGTAGACCACTATCAATTACCTGAAAATGGAAGAGGAAATACTCTTTTTAGTGGTTTGAAGAACGAACTCACTCAATATGATATCGTAATTATCGGGTACCACGACATCAACGATAGAAGTCGGTCAAATTTTGGTGTATATCCTGACCACCTTGAGTTAATAAAAAGTATTGCAAAAGAAACAAAGGTGATCCTGACTGTCTTTGGCACACCCTATTCACTTAAGCTCTTTGAAGACTTCGAAAGTGTGCTATGCGCTTATGAAAACAATTCGATTACCCAGGAAATAGCACCACAAATAATATTTGGAGCAATGGAGGCTGAAGGAAGATTACCGGTCACTGCTTCTTCCAAGTTTATCCAGGGAATTGGTCTGAATTCCGCTACACTCAACAGACTGGGATTTGATATTCCTGAAAATGCCGGGATGGACTCAAGGGTCCTGACAAAAATAGATGATATCGCTGAAGAAGCTATTCAAACCCAGGCAACTCCAGGATGCCAGGTACTTGTAGCAAAAAACGGCAAAATCGTTTATGAAAAAGCATATGGATACATGACCTACGACTCCTTAACACCTGTTACTACAGAAACAGTATATGATATTGCTTCTGTGACCAAGGTAGTCGCTACACTTCAGGCTGTAATGTTGCTTCACGATTATGGACTGATTGATATTAATGCGAAATTATCAAGATATTTACCCGAATTAAAAGATACCAACAAAGGCAATATCATAATAAAAGACCTGCTCTCTCACCAGGCAGGCCTGAAATCCTATATTCCTTATTGGGTAAAGACAATGAATAATAACAGGTTGATACCTGAACTTTATACAGACCGGCCTAATGAAGAATTTCCTTTATTGATATCAGACAGGATATATGGTCATAAATCTTTACCAGATAGTGTCTGGCAATGGACTATACAGTCTGATATGAGAAAGAAAAAAATGGTCGGTATGATTACAAATATAGTGACCTCACATTCATATTCATGCACCGGCTGGTTGAGACAATAATTAATCAACCTATTGAGGATTTTCTTTACCAGAACTTTTATACCCCAATGGGGCTGGGAACTACCAAGTACATAGCATCTACTTTACTAAATAAGGAAATAATTGCTCCAACCGCTTATGATGGTAAATTCAGGCAAACCCAGATTCATGGGCTGGTACATGACGAAGGAGCAGCTTTGATGGGAGGCGTTGCCGGCCATGCCGGGCTCTTCTCAACTGCACAAGAATTGGCAGTAATACTGCAAATGAATCTAAATGGGGGTATTTATGGTGGCAACCGGTATTTAAGTCAGTCTACGATACAAGAATTTACAAGCACGCATTTTGAAGATAACAGAAGAGGATTAGGCTGGGACAAGCCGGCGGATGATGATAAGTATTCTCCGACCTCCAGATATTGTTCACTCGAAACTTACGGGCATAATGGATTTACCGGTACAACTGTATGGGTAGACCCGGAATTTGATCTTGTTTATATATTTTTAAGTAACCGGATTTATCCGGACGCATCTAACTGGACCTTAATGCGTAACGACATCCGAACACGCATCCAGGATGTCATTTATGAGTCAATATTCTCATATGAAAAGTTCAAAAGCTAAAAAATTGTTGTAACCTAATGGTCAATTTTGAAGTTTATTGTAAAAAAACATAAAACATGAATATTGGAATTGTATGTTACCCAACCTATGGAGGAAGTGGCGTTGTCGCTACCGAACTAGGTAAGGCGCTGGCACAGGAAGGTCATAATGTTCACTTTATAACTTATTCGCAACCAACTCGTCTGGACTTCTTCAATGAAAATTTATTTTATCACGAAGTCGATATACAAACATACCCCCTATTTCAATATCCTCCTTATGAACTTGCATTAGCCAGTAAGCTTGTAAATGTCGTTAAATATGAAAAATTAGACATTTTACACGTGCACTATGCGATACCTCATGCCTCTGCCGCTTATATGGCTAAACAGATCTTAGCAACTGAAGGAATCAATATTCCGGTAATAACTACACTACACGGCACTGATATTACGTTGGTGGGTAAAGATCCTACTTACGAACCTGTGGTTACTTTTTCTATAAACCAGTCTGATGGAATTACCGCTGTTTCCCAAGACCTGAAGGAAGACACCTACGCTCATTTTAATATTTCTAAAGAAATTGAAGTCATTCCTAACTTTATCGATCTTGATAGGTTTAAAAAACAGAAAAAAGATCATTTCAGAAGGGCAATTTGTCCTGAAAACGAAGCGTTAATTATTCATACATCCAATTTCAGAAAAGTAAAAAGAGTACAGGATGTGGTTAAAATATTCAACAATATTAGGAAAGTTGTTCCTTCAAAGTTATTATTAGTAGGAGACGGACCTGAAAGGACAAACACGGAAAGTTTATGCCGGGAATTGGGAGCTTGTAATGACATCAGGTTTTTAGGGAAACTTGATGCAGTTGAAGAAATACTTTCTGTTGCAGACCTTTTCATAATGCCAAGTGAAAAAGAAAGTTTTGGTCTGGCTGCATTAGAGGCAATGGCATGCGAAGTACCCGTTTTAAGTACAAATGCCGGAGGATTGCCTGAGCTTAATATAAATGGCGTTACCGGATTTACATGTGATGTTGGAGATATTGAGGCGATGACCGGAAGAGCACTCGAAATTCTTGATCCAAAAAACCTGGGTCTCTTCAAAAAGAATGCTCTTAACAGAGCAAAGGAATTCGAAATAAAAAATATATTGCCAAAATACGAATCTTTTTATGAACGGTTTTTGAATAAAAAAACTGCTGTATAAATTTGTAATACATCAATCAAACACCACTGCATGAATGATAATGCTAAAACCGCCAGAAAGTTGGATGAGCACCAGCAATCTGCAAAAATGTTCGAAAATCCAGTACTCGAACGACTAAGGAAATCTCACATTGCTGTACCAATATCGATTTTTGTAATTATATCGATCGGACTTTTGGTATATGCAACTAGTACTACATCCATACCAGCTACTACCACTATCGGTTTATTCTTTGTTGGTATCTTTGTCTTTACCCTGGTTGAATACGTGGTTCACAAAGAAGTCTATCATGCTAAAACTGACTCGTTGTTAAAACAAGGACACACTTTTCATCATGAGTACCCTAAGCAAAGATCTTTTCTGGCTATGCCCCCTATTATGAGTGTGATAACAGCAATTGTATTATTCTTGTTATTCAGACTGATATTAAATGACTATAGCTTTTCGTTTCTTGCAGGATTTTTACTGGCTTATGCCGGGTATCTGGTTATTCATGCCATAACCCATATTTACAAACCACCAAAAAACTTTCTGAAGATCTGGTGGAAACATCACCTGGTTCATCATTACAACGACAAAGTTAATTTTGGGGTGACCTCTCCCTTCTGGGATCATATTTTTGGTACAGTTGAAAAAAAATAGCCCGGTAGTAGCGATAGCAGGTTGTGGTTGGACTGGCTTACCTCTTGGTAAAAAACTATCTATAGATAATTACCAGGTTAAAGGCTCTGTCAGACATGATGAAAAAATTACCATCCTTAATAACGCTGGCATTACCCCTTACTTAATGAATTTACCTGATGAGGTAAATAAACGCTTTTTCACAGAGAATGATTTTCTGGTAATTTCAATTCCCGCTGGGACAAAATCGGGTAAGGGAAAATTATATCTCGAATCGATCAGGGAAATAATTAAACAGTTAAAACTATTAAGCCCCGGATTATCCAAAGTGATTTTACTTAGCTCAATTGGTATTTACCCTCACGATGAAGGGCAATGGACTGAAGATAGTGGTTTTGAGCTAGAATCAGATAAACAAAATATCATCCGAACTGCGGAAAAACTAATACAGGAAAATTTTGAAAATAATTTAATTCTGAGACTGGGAGGTTTGATGGGGTATGACAGGTATCTGGCTAAATATTACTTAAAAAAAGATATACTTGATATCGATCCAACTCCTGTAAATTATGTCCATCGTGATGATGTGATCGATGTGGTCATTGAAGGAATCCAAAAAGATCATCGTGGAATTTACAATGTGGTTGCGCCTGAACACCCTCCAAAATACGAAGTGATACAAAACAGCGCTCACAGCAAATCAGTCAAACTACCACCATCAGGTAAAAAATTAACTCCTGAAAGTCGCACGATCTCCGGTAAAAAACTAATGAATGAATGGGATTTCGGGTTCAAATACCCTGACCCTAACAGATTTTGGTCTAATTAAGCATCAACAGTTTTCTCTACTGACTTCTCAGTATCTACTTTTGTATAAGTAGGGCAAGTATATTGAGTACAACTCATGCTTACAAAAAATAATGCTACTGCTGCACTGAAAGCTACTACTTTTTTAACTCTTTTCATTTCTTAAGGTATTTGTCGTACGTCTCATCCTAATGTATGAGACCAGAATTAAACAAAAATTTTTATTTACGTCGTAATTAAAACGCTAAAATGTTAAAAAATATATTCTAATTAAAGGAATATTCTACTTTTTACAAAGTGATATAAGGTTTTGATGCTTTTTAAACATTTTTAGAATATTAATTATCCTGTTGTAACTATTAAGATTTTTATTAGTTTAATCTAAGTAAAGTAATTGATTATGCTAGGATATCGATTTTCTGACTATAAACCTGATCCTCAGCAAGGGGGTAAAAAATTCGATCAGCTTTTAAAGATCTTTTTAGAATTGATGGTTTATACCTCCGGTGATGTTTCAGAAGCCCTTAATTGGATGAATAATCTGGACAAGCATCACAATCTCACCGATGATGAATACGGTATGGGCGATTTTATAGAAGACCTCAGGAAAAAAAGCTATATCACGGAAGATAATCAATCAGGAAAAATTGAATTAACAGGCAAATCTGAACAATCCATAAGAAAAAATGCCCTTGAGGAAATTTTCGGGAAACTGAAAAAAAGTGGTAGCGGAAATCATCACACTCCACATAGCGGCCAGGGAGATGAAAGAGGAACAGACAAAAGAGAATTTCGGTTTGGCGACACACCTGATCAAATTGATTTTACAGGGTCATTCAGAAATGCTCAAATTAATCATGGTTTCGGTGACATCATGCTAACAGAGGGTGACCTCGAGGTGGTAGAAAATGAGTATAAAACTCAAACCTCCACAGTCCTTATGATCGATATATCCCATTCAATGATTTTATATGGAGAAGATCGAATCACACCGGCCAAAAAAGTAGCAATGGCTTTAGCCGAGCTGATCACAACCAAATATAAAAAAGACACGCTTGATATTATTGTATTTGGAAATGATGCCTGGCAAATTGAAATTAAGGATCTCCCTTATCTACAGGTAGGTCCCTACCACACCAATACCGTTGCAGGACTTGAGCTGGCAATGGATATTCTCAGAAGAAGGAAGAATAGGAATAAACAGATTTTTATGATTACCGATGGTAAGCCTACCTGTCTGAAAGTTGGTGTCAAATACTATAAAAATAGTTTTGGTCTCGATAAAAAGATTCTTAACAAAACATTGGACCTCGCTGTACAATGTAGAAAAATAAATATTCCGATCACCACATTTATGATCGCTTCAGATCCATGGCTTCAGGAGTTTGTCAGAGAATTTACAATGGCAAACCAGGGTAACGCATATTACTCGAGCCTCAAAGGATTGGGTGACCTGATTTTTGAGGATTATAGAAGAAATAAACGTAAACAGTTTTAAAAAAAATCCACTATGTCGTATTTCGATCTTGCTCATGATGAGCTATTGAAAATAAATACTCTTGGCGAACTTAAAAAAGCCGGCTATAAACCTCGTTCAATAAAAGATGAGTTACGAGAAAACCTAATCATAAAGCTAAGGAATAAGGAAGATGTATTTGAAGGTATTTGGGGATATGAAGAAACAGTTATTCCGGAGATTGAACGGGCTATTCTATCCAGACATAATATTAATCTTTTAGGATTAAGAGGTCAGGCAAAAACAAAAATTGCCCGGCAAATGGTCAAATTACTCGATTCGGTGATCCCTGTAGTTGCTGGTAGCGAAATGAATGACGATCCCATGCAACCACTAAGTCGAAAAGCAAAAGATTTAATAGCTGAGCATGGTGATGAAACTCCAATATTCTGGTTAAGCAGAGAAGAACGTTATAGTGAAAAATTAGCTACACCCGATGTATCAGTTGCTGATTTGATTGGTGATGTCGATCCTATAAAAGCAGCTTCACTTAAACTACCGTATTCTGATGAACGAGTAATCCATTTTGGTATCATACCACGGTCACACAGAGGAATCTTCGTAATAAACGAGCTCCCTGACCTACAGGCAAGGATACAGGTTTCTTTATTTAACATCCTTCAGGAAGGTGACATACAAATCAGAGGTTTTAAACTTCGATTACCACTCGACATACAATTTGTTTTTACTGCTAATCCGGAAGATTATACTAACAGGGGAAGTATAGTTACACCTTTAAAAGATAGAATTGGTAGTCAGATAATCACTCACTATCCTAAATCAATATATATTAGCAAACATATTACTGCTCAGGAAGCTAAGCTTTCGGTAGATCAACAACAAAAAGTTGTTATACCCGAGCTTATCAAAGATTTAGTTGAACAAGTTGCTGTTGAAGCAAGACAAAGCGAATATGTAGATGTAAAAAGTGGCGTCAGTGCAAGGTTAACAATAACTGCATTTGAAAACCTTGCCAGTACTGCAGAATTAAGACGATTAAAGTCGGGTGAAGATCAGGTCACGGCCAGAATAGGAGATCTTTCAGGAATTATACCATCAATCACTGGAAAAGTGGAGCTGGTTTATGAAGGTGAGCAGGAAGGTCCCGGAATTGTTGCTCAAAACCTGATTGGCAAAGCTATCAGAACCCAGTTTACTGAGTATTTTCCAGATCCTGAACAAACGAGAAAATTAAAGGAAGGTAATCCTTACAAATCACTCACTGAATGGTTTGGAGGTGGAAATAAAATTGATCTATTGATCAATGCTTCCGGAAAGGATTACAAAGAAACACTTGAAAAAGTTCCCGGTCTTAAAAAACTAATTGAAGACAACATAAAAGATATTGGTGAAACAGAAAAGCATCTGTTCATGGAGTTTGCCCTCCACGGTTTAGCTGAATACAGTATGCTAAGCAAAAAGCAACTTATTGGTGGTCATTCATTCGGAGATCTCCTTAGCAGTATGTTTAGCATTGACGATTTTGATAAATTTGAAGATGACGATATTTAATTAATCTTATTGCCTTAGATTTGCAATCTCTTTTTTTGAGTACCTGGTAATTAGAAAAAATGGACTTTAAGACGTTGAAAAACCTTGTCCGGCAGGGAGAAGGTCAGCATATTGAATTCAAGAAAAAAGTTAACCATCCTGAAAAAATTGTTCGGGAAATGGTGGCTTTCGCTAATTCTACAGGAGGAAAAGTACTCATTGGTGTCTCAGATGAAAAAGAAATCAGTGGATTAAAATATCCGGATGAAGATATTTACGAAATGGAAGGAGCTATAAAAAAGCTTATCCGCCCACAGCTTTCTTTTACCCTGGAGACAATCGTCACAAGAGATCAAAAAACAATCCTTTCCTATGACATCCAGGAAAGCAGGAAAAAACCCCACTATGCCCTAGAGAAACCAGGACAAAAATTTGGCAGAGCATATGTCAGAGTTGATGACCGTAGCATACAGGCCAGCAGAGAGGTTCTCGAAATCATCCGCAAACAAAGCCAGCAAAGAGATGTATGGTTTGAGTATGGTGAGAATGAGCGAATTTTATTGAATTATTTAGCAGAATTTAATGAAATCACACTTAAAGGATATATGAGAGAAGCCGGTTTACCCAAAGTGCCGGCTTCCAAAATTTTAGTAACTCTTGTGCTCGCAGGGGTCCTGGAGGTCTATCCTTCTGATAAAGAGGATGTTTTCAAATTAGCTGACCAAAAACTGGCTAACGAGAAAGCCCTTAAATAAAAAAAAGATATATTATTAATATAATTTTCCTACCTCTTTTTCTATCTTAATTGGAAAGCTATTGATTTACACAATTAACCTTTCCATATGGCTAAAAAGAAATCTTCCCCTAAAAAAGTATTTGTCCTTGATACATCCGTAATCCTTTATGCTCATGATGCTATCATGCACTTTGAAGAACACGATGTCGCTATTCCGATCACTGTTCTGGAGGAGCTGGACAATTTCAAAAAAGGAAATGATTCATTGAATTTTGAAGCAAGAGAATTTATCAGGTTGCTGGATCGACTTGCCAAAGGTCATAAACTTGATGAATGGATACCTCTCCAGCCGGGAAAGAGTTCTAAAAAGGGAAAGTTTAAAGTACTCATGGACCTTGATAGCAAGGTTAACGCACTAAGAATTTTTAACGATAATAAACACGATCATCAAATATTAAATGCTGCATTAAAACTACAGGAATCAGAAAGCGATAAGCAGGTTATATTTATTACAAAAGATATTAATTTAAGACTGAAAGCCAAGTCACTGGAACTTGTCGCTGAAGATTACGAAACCGGGAAAGTATCTAATCTGAATACTTTATACACCGGAAAAAAAATCTATGAAAATGTAGATAATAAATATATCGATGCACTTCATCAAAATGAACATATCCCTTGGGAAGATATCTTTGATAAGAAACCGGTGGATAATGAATTTTCAATTTTAAAAAGTGATTCCGGCTCAGTACTATGCTATTTCAATGCGGAAACAAAATGCCTCGAAAAAGTTGAAAAAAGGCCTGTATATGGTATCAAGCCAAGAAATGCTGAGCAAACTTTCGCTGTGCATGCTATTCTGAATCCGGAAATTAAGCTGGTTTCCATCCAGGGAATTGCCGGTACCGGTAAAACGCTATTAGCATTAGCTGCAGCATTAGAATCAAGACGCGAATTTAAACAGATATACCTGGCCAGACCTATTGTGCCTCTCTCTAATAAAGACATCGGGTATTTGCCGGGAGATATTAAAAGTAAGTTAAACCCATATATGGAACCCCTGTGGGATAACCTTAAATTCATTCAAAATCAATGGAATGAAACAGATAAGGAATTTATCAGGATCACAGAAATGGTCAACAAAGAAAAGCTGATGATCACTCCGCTGGCTTATATACGCGGAAGGTCTTTCTCTAATATTATCTTTATTATTGACGAAGCTCAAAACCTGACTCCTCATGAAATCAAAACAATAATTACGAGAGCCGGAGAAAACACCAAAATTATTTTTACAGGTGATATCAGGCAAATTGACACTCCTTATCTTGATTCTCAAAGTAATGGTATGAGTTACCTGATCGATCGCTTAAAAGATCATCCTTTGTATGCTCATGTTACACTTGAAAAAGGAGAAAGATCAGAGCTTGCCAATCTCGCAAATGAGATGCTATGATTTATTAAACACTTTAAATAAAAAGTTATATTTTAGCGAAAACGTATTTTTAATTTTAATAGTCAGATGTCCGATCTGCCCAAAATAGCTTTAAATTTTTTCGTCAACCTGGTATTTATCCTCACCACAACGTTTTTACTTTTGGTGATTCTTTATTCCAGTGATACTATTTCAACTGTTCCTGCAGAAATGGTTGATGATTTTACTATCTGGTCAGGCATAGCCGATTATTCGCAATATGCTGACTCTTGGAATCATCTTGCTATTGTGGCAATATTAAGTGGAATCACTCTGCTATGGTCGCTAATATCGATTTTCACAGAATTGTTTTTTAAAAAATATATCCTTACGAATAAAAAGTCGAAACGCATTGGATTCTGGCTTTTACATAAGCTTACTGTTTCAGTACTTACCCTTGGTGCAATTCTAATTTTTTGTAATCTCACCCTAATGGCTTATGAAGTCAAAAAAAGCTATGAATATAAAGAATTAAAAGCTGGAAGATATCCTACCGTGGTTACTATAAAAAAAGGACTCGGTGAAAGTGATGAAGAAACATGGCATAATATCAGATCAATAGTTAATGCAGCAGTAAATGTTTATGATAGTGGTCATGTTAAATATTTTTACATTATGAGCGACTCCCTCACGGATTCAACGTTTACCAATTATGCTTCTAAAGAAATTTCCAGGCAAACGGGAGTCAGGGAACGATATATTACTATTAACCGAGATGACAAAACCCTGTATGATGGATTAATTAACTTTATTGATCATAATAGAAATAAACGGGTGATTTTCGTAGGAAATAAATATTTGCTGGACAAACTGGTGATAATGGCAAGATATTATGAAATCTTGCCACTAAGCATATCAGTGCAGGGAAAAATCAATACAAAGATCTTTTTCAATGAGTTTCTGGACAGAACTAAGTTCTTTTTTGATGTCTTTCTTTTTGACCAGCAACCTTTTTTCAAGCTGATCAAAAAAAGAGATGATATCAGATATTATGAGCCAAAGCATCAGGCATTGGTTGCTGCTACGATGATTCTTTTCCTTGCGACCCTCCTTTTCTTTTTTAGATCATGTAAATTCGTATTCCATTCCTATAATGTTTATGACTGACAACTTAACTATTGTGGTGACAGATGGAAGAGCATTAAATCCCGGCGATCTCAATTGGGATCCATGGAAAGAATTTGGAAACATTACCGTGTATGATCACTTGCCAGATGAAGAAGTTGTTTCTAAGTGTGAACATGCAAATGTCCTTGTGGTCAATAAAACAAAACTCACAGAAGATATTCTCAGGCAATTACCAAAACTTAAATTCATTGCCGTAACTGCTACAGGTGTAAATAACATAGATCTTGACTATTGCAAAGAAAAAAATATTACCGTAAAAAACACTCCGGGTTATGGTACGTTCTGTGTAGCACAACATGCTATCGCTTTACTGCTAGCCATAACTAACAAAGTGGCAGGCCATAATCTTAGTGTCCGAAGAAACGAATGGGCTGCTCAAAGTGATTTTTCTTATACCATCGGTCCTGTCATTGAATTGAAAGATAAAACAATGGGGATTTATGGATATGGCAATATTGGTCAGCAAACAGCAAAAATAGCTGAATCACTCGGAATGAATGTTATATACCATTCCAGGTCAAAAAAGGAGACTAATCATGAATTTGTCGGTTTTGATAAACTCATCTCTCAAAGCGATGTAATTTCTTTACATGCCCCCCTTTCTCATCAGAATAAGGAATGCTTTAATAAAGAAGTCTTCCACAAAATGAAAGAATCTGCCATCCTGATAAATACATCTCGCGGCGGACTAATCAATGAGAAAGATTTAAAGAAAGCCCTGGATAAAAATTCTATTTCTGGGGCAGCACTTGATGTCCTCCAAAATGAGCCTCCACAAGAAAATCATCCTCTATTAGATTTAGACAACATTATTATTACCCCTCATATGGCCTGGGCCGCATATGAGTCCAGAAAAAGAATCATGGATATGAGTATTAACAACCTTAAAACCTATTTAACCCACAAATAAGGGATAAAAATCAATAAAATATCCCCCTAATAAGGTGATGTGAGAAGTTTTAAAATATTCTACATTTAAATAGGTTTAGATTTAACGAAAGCCTTCTGAAACAAATTCTTACCCGGTAATAAAATATTGGTAAACTTCTCTTCATACTGCAGAATTATTCAGAAGGCTTTTTCTTTTACTCTTCTTAACTCACATCCCTGTTTGATAATATAATATTTTAGCGATAACTTCCTGCAAAGTTATAATCATGATCAAAACTATCGCAGTTTTCGGGGCAACTGGCATGCTCGGTGTCCCGGTAGTAAAAGAGTTAATAAATGAAGGTTTTCATATTCGGGCATTAGTCAGGGATATTGAAAAGGCTAAAAAATTACTTCCTCATTCTGTTGAATTCATTTCCGGAAATCTAAAAAACGAACAAGACATTGAAAATACTCTTGTTGGTGCTGAAGGGGTTTATATAAACCTCAGTGTAAAACCCAACGATAAGAAAAACCAATGGCTTGCTGAAAGAGATGGCCTGAATAGTATAATAAAGAAATCTAAAATCGCAGGTGTTCAGAGAATTGCTCTTTGCTCTTCATTAGTGAAAAATCATAATAAATCATCCGGTTTTCATTGGTGGGTGTTTGATATAAAAGAGCAAGCTGTTAATTCTATTAAAACTTGTGGAATTCCCTTTACTATTTTTTATCCATCTTCGTTTATGGAAAATTTTGATAAAGGTGACTATGTTCAGGATGGTAAGATCATGCTTGCCGGGGAATCGAAACATCCAATGTACTTCATTGCAGGTTCGGATTATGGCAAGCAAGTTGCCTATTCTTTCAAAAAGCTCCTTAATGAGAACAAACACTACCCTGTCCAGGGTCTGGAAGCATTTAAGGCTGATCAAGCAGCTGAGATTTTCAAAAAAAACTTATCTGAAAAAGATCTTAGCATAAAGAAAATGCCTATCAGATTATTATGGTTCTTATCTCTTTTCTCTTCGAAAATGAATTACATATATAAAATCCTGACTGCCCTGAATAAATACCCGGAAAAATTTGAATCTGAAATAACCTGGAAAGAATTGGGTAAACCTTCAATTACTCTTGAAGAATATTCCAGAAAAGCTACCCTGAAACAATGAGTCAATAAATTCGTTTCGAAATTATGTCAAAAAATGCAATTATTATTGGTTCGGGTATCGCGGGATTGGCCACAGCAATCAGACTTAAGGCCAAAAACTATGATGTAAGTGTATTCGAAGCAAATGATTCACCTGGAGGTAAGCTTTCGAGACTCGAATCTAATGGCTATACATTCGATGCAGGACCATCTTTATTTACTTTACCATCTTTAGTTGATGAGCTTTTTGAAATTTCAGGAGAGAAGCCAGATGAAAATTTCAAATACTATAAAAAGAACATCCACTGTCAATACTATTTTGATGACGGGACTAAATTTACTGCCTGGGATGACCAGGATAAATTTATTGACGAAATAACTGAGGTTTTTAAAATAAATGCTAAATCTGTTCTTGAATATCTTGATAAAAGTAAACGGAAGTACGAATTAACCTCACCTCTTTTCCTGGAAAGATCACTTCATAAAGTGAACTCTTTTTTAAACTTTAAAACACTTAAAGCGATAGCCAGTGCAAAAAATCTGGATCTGTTCGATACATTAGACGAAGTAAACAGGCATCACTTTAAAGATCCAAGATTGGTCCAGTTATTTAATCGTTACGCCACCTACAATGGTTCTTCTCCCTACAAAACACCGGGAATCATGTCGATGATCCCACATTTAGAATTCAATGTAGGAACTTTTTATCCCGAAGGAGGAATGTATTCTATCACAGACTCCCTTTATGCTTTAGCAAAGAAAAAAGGTGTCAAATTCCAGTTTAATAGTCCGGTTGAAAGAATTATATGTAAAGAAGGATTAGCAAAAGGAATTAAAACCCAAAATCAGGAATACAATGCAGATCTTGTAGTATCTAATATGGATATTGTACCAACATATAGAAAGCTAATACCTGACCAAAAGGCACCTGAAAAAACATTGTCGCAGGAAAGATCAAGCTCCGCTTTAATTTTTTACTGGGGAATAAAGGACCAGTTCCCTGAGCTGGACCTTCATAATATTTTCTTTTCTGGAAATTATAAGAAAGAATTCACAGATATTTTCGATCACAAAAAAGTTCCTGATGATCCGACGATATACATTAACATTACTTCAAAAGAAGATCCTGATCACGCTCCTGAGGGATGCGAAAACTGGTTTGTAATGGTAAATGTCCCGCCTAATTCTGGTCAGAACTGGGAAGAAATGATTTCTATTACAAAAAGGAAAGTTATTAGTCGATTAAATAAATTTCTTGATACAGACATCGAAAAGTTAATAGAAACAGAAGAAATGCTTACCCCCATTACGATTGAATCAAAAACGAGTTCTTATATGGGTGCTCTTTATGGTGCTGGTAGTAATGACCGAAATGCGGCATTTCTGCGTCACCCTAATTTTTCCAACAAGATCAAAAATCTTTACTTCTGTGGTGGAAGCGTACATCCCGGTGGTGGAATTCCTTTGTGTTTGCAGAGTGCTAAAATTGTCTCATCGTTGGTCGAAAAATGAAAGCTAAAGAAGAAATAAAGAACAGTAATCAAATCAGGTTTATCATTTATTTCTTGTACCTGGTTCACATCGCCGGTGTGTTTGGTATAATGTCACCATGGAGAGAATTATTTCTAGACCTTACTCCGTTTACAATATTACTGACCACTGCAATAATTATTTATGCATTACCCAGTAAAGACAGGGTGACCTTTTCTTGCCTAAGTGCTGCATTTGTTATTGGTTTTATCGCTGAATACTTAGGAGTTAATTATGGACTTATTTTCGGAGATTACCATTATGGCACTAATTTGGGTCCTAAGATTGGAGGGGTCCCCCCTATTATTGGCATTAACTGGGCTATTTTAACTTATTGTACTGCCGTTTTAACCAGTTATATGATAATTAATCCATGGATCAGAGCAATTACCGGTGCCTTGATTATGACAGGTATAGACCTGTTTATTGAACCAGTCGCCCCTAAGGTTGACTTTTGGTTTTTTGATGCAGGAGTTGCTCAGGTTCAAAATTATATTGGATGGTTTTCTATTTCCTTTTTAGCCCAAATTATCTTTCAAAAATCAAATTTCAGTAAGAATTTTTATGTTGCGAACAATGTGTTAGTTATTCAAACACTATTTTTTGTTATCCTAAATGTAGTCGCATGAAAAAGCATTATAATTTTATTATTGCCGGTGGAGGTGCAGCCGGTCTTGTGCTGGTCAATCGCATTCTTGATAGCCCGGTTTTAAATAAAAAGTCTGTATTAATAATTGATAAAAGTGATAAATCGGAAAATGACCGCACGTGGTGCTTTTGGGAAAAAGGAACTGGCCCCTGGGATGAAATAATATACAAATCCTGGAGAAAAGCGATGTTTAAAGATTCCCATTCCTGCATGGAGTTTAATTTAAACCCGTACAGATATAAAATGATCCGTGGTATTGATTTCTATCAACACATTAAATCGAGGATCAATAATAATGCTAACGTTGAGTTTTTAAATACAAAAATTGAATCTTTAAATACCGATCAAAATACGGCTAAAGCAACCACTTCTGATGGGTCAACTTTCACGGCTGATATTATCTTCAATAGCATACCTGATTTTTCAGAGGTAAAAAACAGTAAAAAATACCCTTTACTTTTACAACATTTTATTGGCTGGGTAATAGAAACAGAGGAAGATAAATTTGATGAGTCCTCAGTAACTTTTATGGATTTTTCTGTCGCTCAAAAAGAGAATACCCGATTCATGTATGTATTGCCATTCTCAAGAAATAAAGCCCTGGTAGAATATACCCTCTTTTCACCTAAATTGTTAAAAAAAGAAGAATACGAAAATGAAATAAAAAAGTATATATCCGACGATTTAGGGATAAATGAATATACAATTTCAGAAAAAGAAAAAGGAGCCATTCCGATGACAACTTTCCCTTTTGAAAAGGTAACAGATAATAAAATAATTAACATCGGTACTCAAGGTGGAAGCACCAAAGCTTCTACAGGTTTTACATTTAAACGTATAAATGAGGATACAACCAATATTATAAAGTATCTGGAAGGAAAATGTGATAATATTGAAACGAATGAAAACAGATTCAGATATTACGACATGCTTCTCATTGATGTATTGTTTGATAACAACGAAAAAGGAGCGGAAATTTTCAGTTCGCTATTTAGAAAGAATAACCCGGTAAAAATATTCGACTTTCTAGATGAAAGAACTAAAATCTCAGAAGAAGTTAAAATTATGTTCAGTAGTCCGCAAATGCCATTTTTGAAATCTATGTTTAAAAGAATCTTCTACAGGAATTTTCTTAATTGATACGCTCCCTCTCTTCCAAAATATTTCCGCTAAGTCTTTTTAGTTGGATTTCTAATATTTTAGCTGCGAAAGCTGCATCTAAAAGTCTTAATTTTGCATCTTCTGCATTTTTTTGAGCTTCGCGTAATTCCAGAAATGTTGATCTCCCCAGTTTATAGCGATCAAAAGCAATTTCAATATTTTCCTTAGCAATGGATGTATTATCCATTTCCAGTTCGATCAATCCCAAAGCTCTTTGATAGGAACTATAGGTTCTTTCAAATTCCGCAATAACTTCTAATCTGACCTGCTCATAACTTAGCTCTGCATTATCTTTTTCTATTTTCGCGTTTTGTTCTCTGCGATTAATATTTAACCCATTAAAAATCGGGATAGTAGCTCGTAAACCATAATTAAATCCTGTGGACTGGTTACTCAATAAAAACCCTGCTTGTGATTCCAGCCTGCTATAACCATAACTACCAAATGCAGTTACTCTGGGAAATCTTTCAGATCTTACAATTTCCACATTATAAGTAGTCCCTATTTTATTGGACTCAGCCTGTTTTAACAAACTATTGTTTTTTAAAACTTCTTCCTTCAGATTCTCATAAGAATAAAGTGAAATAGCATTAATTGAATCTGACGCATAATATTGACGTTCTGAATCCTGACCAAGTAATAGATTCAAATTGATCGTTGCTTGTTGTAATTGGTTAAGCTGATTAATATATGCCGAACTATCAGCATTGTAGTCAGTTTGAGCAGTTAGTAATTCAGTTTTTGAAGTTTTCCCGACATCATACTTATCAGAAGCAATTCTGATTCGGGCACGACTGATCTCCATTGTTTCTTTTAAAACCCGAAGCTGTTCAGCAGAATATCTTAAATTATAATAGGACTCTGCGATCTGGTATAAGGTAGATTCTACACTATTTTTCCAACTATAGGTTGCGGTCATTTCCTGCTGTTGAAGCTGTTCGTATCTTTTAAACATACCAAGCCCGTCAAAAACTATCCATTCAGCATCAATGCTGGCATCAACCGTATTACTTCTGGCGCCATCCCTGGTTTGAGAATCACCACTTACAAACTGCTGTTCTACATCTTCATTACTCCATCTCATGCTGGCATTACCATCAACTGTAGGCAGGAACCCAGCATTTCCTAAAGTCACGTTATTAGAAGCTATCTCCCGGAAATTATCTTCTATTTTAAGATTATAATTATTTTCCAGACCTATTCTAACTGCTTCACCCAGTGATAATTCTTCGAAATCTGTCGAATCAATTATGGCATATCTTTCCTGAGCCATCATCCCGGAAAGTCCCACTAAGACTGAGAGTATTATGATTAATGTAACTTTTTTCATCTTCATTCAATTTACATTCTTGAAACTCTGGCTTCTTTACCAGTAAGATATGTATAGACTGCCGGAATAATATAAAGAGTAAGAATCGTTGAAAAGATCAATCCACCGATTACCGCAATACCCATAGATACCCTGCTTTCTGATCCTGCTCCTAAAGCAAGTGCAATTGGCAGGATTCCCAAAATCGTAGAAAGTGATGTCATAAGAATCGGTCTGAACCTATCTTCTGCTGCTTCAATTATGGCTTCTTTCACTCCCATCCCTAAGGCCTTTTTCTGATTCGCAAACTCCACAATTAAAATACCGTTTTTAGTTACAAGTCCGATTAGCATTATAATTCCGATCTGACTGAAAATATTCAATGTTTCATCAAATAACCACAGCGCTCCAAGTGAGCCTGCCATCGCTAGAGGAACAGTTAAGATAATAACTATAGGATCTCTAAAGCTTTCAAACTGTGCTGACAATACGAGATAGATCAGAATTAATGCAAATAGAAAAGCAAAAATCAAACTATTTGAGCTTTCCATAAACTCGAGTGACTGTCCATCAAGACTAGTCGTAAAACGTTCATCGAGCACATCGCCCTTTATTTCGTCCATCGCATCAATTCCTTTATCGATAGTAACTCCAGGGGCTAATGATGCTGATACGGTGGCTGATGCATATCGATTAAATCTAAATAACTGAGGGGGTGTAGCACTTTCCTCCACATGAATCAGGTTATCGAGTAATATCAATTCTCCTTTATTATTTTTGATATATAAAGTCCTCAGATCTACAGGTTCATTTCTGTTTTGCTCACTCATCTGGCCGATGATTTGATATTGCTTGCCTTCCATTATGAAATAACCAAACCGCTGTCCTGAATAAGCCAAAGATAATGTTTGAGCAATATCTCTGACTGACACTCCTAATGTTTGTGCCCTTTCTCTATCTATCTTTACAGTCAATTCAGGTTTATTAAATTTCAGATTCACATCTACATAAACAAACTCCTCACGCTGCTTGGCTTTATCCACAAATTCACCTATTACCTCTTTTAATTGGTAGATATCTCCTGCCTGGATTACATATTGAATTGGCTGGCCACCTCCCCCGCCACCGATTGATTGTTCCTGAGAAACAAAAGGACGAGCAGCAGTAAGTTGACTTACCTTTGGAGTAAAACTATCCACAATCTCTTGCTGACTTCTCTCCCTGTTTTCAGGATCAACTAATATTACTCTCCAAAAGGCTGAATTAACCGATGATGTCGCACCAAATCCTGGAGATGTTACCGAAATAATCGCATCAGTTTCAGGAATTTCTTCTTCAACAAGGTCTATCACGTCATCAACATAATTATCCATGTATTCAAAAGTTGTGCCTTCAGGCCCTGCAGCAAAAATCCTGAACCCATTTCTGTCTTCATATGGCGCCAATTCCGAAGGTAAATCCAGGTAAATAATTACTCCTAATCCTGCCAATAACACAATAGCTACTGGTCCTAACAGGCGATAATTCATAAACCATTCCAGAGAACGATTATATAGCCTGTTAAGACCCACAAAAAACTTTTCAGTCTTGCGATAAAAGTATCCCTTTTCCTCTCTTTTCTTGAGTAGTTTAGTGCAGAGCATTGGAGCAAGTGTCAAAGCAACAAAAGATGAGATGATAACTGATGATGCCACTACAACTCCAAACTCTCTGAACAACCTTCCTGTCAATCCCTGCAGAAAGATCACAGGCAGAAATACTGCAGCAAGTGCTACCGTTGTAGAAATTACAGCAAAGAAAATTTCTTTTGCTCCATCGAAGCCTGCTTCCAGCGGTGCCTTACCATCCTCTATCTTCTTATAAATATTTTCCAGCACAACTATAGTGTCATCCACCACCAGTCCGATGGCCAGAACAATACCTAGAAGGGTAAGAACATTTATAGAAAATCCGGCTGCATACATTACAAAAAATGTCCCGATTAAAGAAATAGGTATGGTTATTACCGGAATAATAGTTGTTCTCCAGTCTCGTAAAAAGAAAAATATAATTGCAAAAACCAGTGTAAAGGCCACTGCAATTGTTTGTTCTACTTCCTGTATCGATTCGCGAATATACTCTGTTACATCAAAGCCAATACCCAATTCGATATCTTCCGGAATATCTTTTCTAAGGGATTGTAACCGATCATAAAATTCGTCGATAATTTCAATGTTATTTGATCCTGGTTGTGGCCTTAATACAACCCCAACCATCGGAATACCATCTCTTTTTAAAATGGTTCTTTCATTTTCAGGTCCCAGTTCTGCATGACCAATATCGCGGAACTTAATAATATAATTTTCAGTTTCTTTTACGATCAGATCATTGTAATCTTCCGGGGTTGTTAAGCGACCCAGTGTTCTAACCGATAGTTCTGAGAAAACACCCTCTACCCTGCCTGAAGGAAGTTCAACGTTTTGCTCGCTGACAGCACTATAAACATCTAAAGGAGTAATATTATAAGCAGAAAGCTTATCCGGATCCATCCAGAGACGCATAGAGTATTTTTTCTCACCCCATATATCTACCTGGCTGACTCCGGGAATAGTTTGGAAACGTTCTTTAAATGTTGTTTCAGCTATTTGAGATAGTTCCAATAGTGATCGCTCATCACTTTTGAGATTTAAAAATACGATGGGCTCGCTATCTGCATCAGCTTTAATCACCGTAGGAGGATCAGCATCTGCCGGTATGTTTCTTCTTGCCCTGGCTACTCTATCCCTCACATCATTGGCAGCAGCTTCCAGGTCCTCTCCCAATTCAAATTCAACGGTGATAGTACTACGCCCATCACGACTCACTGAAGTTAATTTCTTAATACCGGAAATACCATTTATCTCTTCCTCTAAAGGTTCAGTGATCTGAGATTCGATCACTTCAGCATTTGCACCTACATAATTGGTAGATACTGTGATGATTGGTGGATCTACACTGGGATATTCCCGAACTCCTAAAAGGTTAAACCCAATCACTCCAAAAATGATGATCATCAAAGACATCACAATTGCGAGCACCGGCCTGTTTATACTTATACTCGAAAGACTAGCCATAAAAAATTTAGTTTTTCAACTCCAAAGGAGTTCCTTCATTGATCTGTAATAAACCAGTAGTGATCACGCTGTCTCCTTTGTTCAGACCTGACATGATTTCGATTTCGGTCGGAGTTCGTATACCTATATTTACCTTTTGTACTGATGCCTTACCATTTTCTACTAAATAAACCTTATGTCCGTCAAGCTCTGGAATTACAGCCTGATTTGGTACCAGAATAGCATTTTCCCTCGCTTCAAGATTTATATTTACCCGGGTGAACTGCCCTGGTCTTAATTCTTTATTTTCGTTGGCTGCAACAGCTCTCACAGTTGTAGCTCCGGTTGCAGGATCCACACCAGGCTCAATTGCATAAACTTCTCCTTCGAATGTCTTATCAGAAACTTCAACAGTAAAATCTACGCTTTGACCCTTACTAAGTGTTCCAATATATTTAGCGGGAAGTGCGAATTCAATTTTAGCAGGATTTAAACTATATAAACTTGCTATTGGAGTGGTCGGAGAAATATAACTTCCTTCACTGACATATCTTAAACCTATATATCCACTAAAAGGAGCTCTCACTTCCGATTTGGCTATTTCAGCTTTAAGTAATTGAACATCAGCTACTGCCGTATTTAATTCAGTTAATGCCAGATCATATTCTTCCTGACTTATCGCCTCTCGCTTAAGAAGTTCATCCTGTCGATATTCAGTTTGCTCCTTCAGTTCAAGGTTGTATCGAGCTTTGGAAAGTTGAGCCTTGAGATCGTCAACATTTGTTGCCAATAACAATTGTCCCTTTCTTACATAATCCCCTTCCTTAAAAAGAATTTTGTCAACCTTTCCTCCTCTTTCAACCCTTAATTCTACTGATTCATTAGCAAGTATTTTCCCTGTTACTGCTATCTGATTTTTAAACAGCTTTTCTTCTGCAATTATATAATTAACCGGGATTTTTCGGGCTGCCCTGGATGTGGATGAACCGGCCTTTAATTCTGGCTGATTGGATTTATTTCCGGAAATTATATCTTTCTGGAATATTATAAACACCACGGCAAGTACAATAATTATAATCACTGCTGTGGTTCTCTTTAATGTTTTACTCATAACTGTTGAGCTGTCCGAGCTTTATTAAAATCATTATTTAATTCTTCGTAACGAGATTTAGCGATAAAAAGATTATTGTTATAACAATTTTTGATTGGACTTATGCCTGTTTTTATCTCTTTTCGTCTTTTTTACAATGTTTTTTTTGAATGCTTCCTCCAGATCTACTCCTGTTTGATTGGCAAGGCAAGCTAAAACCCATATAATATCTGCCATCTCATCACCAAGATCTTTATCCTTATCAGATTCTTTTTCTGATTGTTCACCATATCTCCGGGAAATAATTCTGGCCAATTCTCCTACCTCCTCAGTTAGAATTGCCATATTGGTCAGCTCATTGAAATATCTGACACCATATTCCTTTATCCAGGAATCAACCTCATCCTGTACTTGTTTTAAGGATATATTGTTTTTCTGATCAGTCATCTATTCCTTATTTTTAGTATCCATATTTATAGTAACCGGACCATCATTTACTAAAGAAACTTTCATATCTGCTCCAAATTCACCAGTTTCTACTTTATCATTCCCCAATGCCTTTTTAAATGCTGCTATGCTTTCTTCATATAATGGAACAGACTGGTCTGGCTTTGCAGCTTTTATATATGATGGTCTGTTGCCTTTCTTGTAGGAAGCATGCAATGTAAACTGACTAATGAGGAGTAACTCTCCACTGATATCAAGCAAGCTTTTATTCATTACTCCATCCTCATCATCAAAAATTCTTAAATTAGAAATCTTCCTAACAAGCCAATCAATATCTTCAGTACCATCCTCTTGTTCAATTCCTAAAAGAACCATGAGTCCACTTCCTATTTCCCCGATAATTTCTCCATTAACTTTTACACTGGATTCACTTACTCTCTGAATTGTTGCTCTCATAAAAAATTAATATTTCTGTATTTGTTCTGATTCTATTATTTCTATACCATCAACATTTTGCTGAGCACGGCTAATCATTGACCGTGCTACTTTCTCAGCCTTAACCGGTTTATACTTTTTCAATGGCCCTGAAAATATCCATCCAAATACTTTTGAAAATCCTTTGAACAGATCTTCACCAAGCCTGTTTTCATCTCTGTTTCCTAATAATAAAGAAGGTCTGAATATCGATGTAGAAGCATAATTAACCCTTTTCAGGTCTCTTTCAACTTCACCTTTAACTCTATTATAGAAAATCCTGGAGTCAGGATCTGCCCCCAATGCTGTGATTATAAGATAGTGTTGCATAGAGCCTGATCGTTTTAATGCATTTGCAGCCACCATGGGATAATCATAATCCACCTCAATAAACTTTTCCTGTGACCCTGCTTTCTTAATTGTTGTACCCAGGCAGCAAAAGATATCATCGGCATAATATTTTTTCAGCTCTTTCGCCAATTTTGAAAAATCAACAACCACTTCCTGCAATTTCTTGTGTTTATTACCAGAAGGCCTCCTGACAATTGAGATAACCTTTTTATAAGTATCATCAGAGAGTACTTGTTCAAGTAATATTCCACCAACTAAACCGGTAGATCCGAGAATTAAAGCAGTTTTTTTAGTCATAAATCATTTATTTATATCAGTCGACCATATTCTACTCCACAATTTACCTAACTCTTCTTTAATTTTTCCTTCAGGTTGTTTTTGGTTTTGTTTTACTATAATACCGTTTTCCCCTTTTTCAAATTCAAAAGAGAAAATGAATCCTGAATCAGGATTGTACCAACCTAGCATGGGTCCAAATCGGATATCATTAACGATTGTTTTACCATCTACGCTTTTCTTATATTGAAGCCAGTCATTTGAAAAATGCTTCAGTCCCGCTAACTCTTCTTTATCCTTCATCCATTCCGCTGGTGAATTTTTCGGAATAACAGAATCTCTAAAATCCTGTTCAGCGATCAGCATACTGAAATATCCAGCCTGATAATGATCGCCTTTGTCAATAACTACTGTCCACAACCAATTGCAAACAGGCGAAGGAACAGTCATAATCCGTTCATAAGGCTCACTATTACTTTCAAGGTACTCAGTTACTTTTTTATCGACATGGTATTTATGATAAACCGTGAGCAACAAGTATGAGGAAGATAAAGCTAGCGCCCATAGTGCAATCCTCTTTCTAAAATTATTTGTTTTCCCATAAAAAAGCAGAAATATAACTCCTGCCAATAACCAAATAGAATATAATGGATCTATAACAAAGATCGTTTTCCATGCAACCCGGGCATCTAGAAATGGCCACAAAATTTCAGTTCCATAATTAGTAAAAGCATCAAGTAATGGATGCGTAAATATTACCAGAAAGAAAAATAAGAACCAATTCTGATAAGAAATTGAAGTTCTTTTCTGCAATTTTAAAGCTATCCAACCAAAAAGCAAGGAGGTAATAAGTGCAAAAGTAATACTGTGGGATGGACCTCTGTGAAACAGCACTCCCTCGACAGTTGACATGGAGGATTGGACCAATACATCGAGATCGGGCAAGGTTCCTCCAATGATACCTAAAACTGAAGCTTTACGACCTATCTTATTTCCAAGTACAGCTTCTCCAACTGTTGCACCTAATAATGCTTGTGTAAGTGAATCCATAAAAAAACCGTCAGAGTTATGACGGTTATAAGTATTTTATTAAAAAAGTTATTTTATCTGCTTTTTAACAAAGGCATTAAGCTCCTCTGACAATTCTTTTCCTTTATTTTGAGCGTACCAGGTATGAGCAGAAATCGCAAATGCCTGGTAATCGAAATCACCACTGGCTTTGCCTTTCTCAAGCATTTTTTGAACGGACTTCGGACGTGGACCCCAGGTCGCTAATTCATTCAGATCATTGTTTAAAGCAATCATTTTAGGAATGGCTCTACCTCCATTTGTGAGGTATTCATCCATCACCTCAAGATTCTCATCTCTTAATATTATTTTAAGCTCAATATTCGAATTTAATTCAGCTGCTTTCTTTATAAAAGGCAGGTTTTGAGCAACATCTCCACACCATGGCTCAACCAAAATTAGCCAGGTTACCGGATTTTCTAATTTTGTTATAGTCTCTTTTAACGAATCATCCAAATCACCGGTTCTAATCCACTTTTTCATCCGGCTAAAATTCAGTCTGGTATATTCAATCATCCCCTCAGATTGATTATTACCGGTAGTTCGATTTTCATCAACGAGCTTTTTTGATAATTCAAAATACTCCTCAAATGACATTGCACTTTTTATAAGCTGCTTGTTAATTACCTTTAACTCTTCCATTGTTTAAACAAGTATTTACAACTTATATACTCAAAGTAGTAAAAAAGGTTAGGAAAATTAATGGTTAATTAGTTGCATCGACGTATTCATGACCTTGTTCCCAGGCACGATACTCATCGATATCATTTTTAAAATTAGAAAAAATCCATGCGAGTAAGGCGATATCATCTGCAAATCCAATCAGAGGAATAAAATCCGGAATAAAATCTATCGGCATTACAAAATATACCACTCCTGCTAAAATTCCAATTAGAGATTTCGTTGGTATCTTCTTATAGTCTTTCTTAGCATAAGCCCTGATCATCCTCAAAGCAGCTAAAAAATCACCCTTAATAGCCTGGAAGGTCTCTTTACTTAATAAGCCCTTATCCATTTTGGTGAAAGCAAGTCCTGCCAGTCTCGCAGATCTATTTTTACTAGCTGCTATTTTGGTTGCCTGCTTTTTAGCAAGCTTCATTGCACTCGAGTCAAGTATTTCGTTTACGTCCATATTATTTTGTCATTATTCCATGTATGATCCGGTGAGCCAAAGCTTTGGCCAGTTCATGTGGGTTTAAAGTTCCTGTTGGTCTGTACCAATTGATCACCCAGTTGACAGAAGATAGCATGGTTAAAACGCTCAATTTTTCATTAAGGTCGATGAATTTTCCTTCTACCTTTCCCTCTCTATAGATATCAATCAGTTTAGACTCATATTCATCTTTCATCTTATTCAGCCTGGAATAGTGCGGTTCACTTAAATGCTTCCATTCATTTAAAAATACAGCACTACTATCTGTATCAGAAAGTAATACTTCTACGTGACCTATCAAAAATTGCTCGAGCCTTTTTTCGTTATTATTTTTAATTTCCTCGAGTTCATTTAGCTTTTCATTAAAAGCATCTGCCTTTTCGAAGCAAATATGCTGAAGAATCTCTTCTTTCGATTTGATGTGTGAGTACAAACTTGCAGCTTCAATACCAAGTTTTTTGGCCAGGTCACGCATAGAAGCAGAGGCATACCCTTTTTCTCTAAATAGCCTGGTTGCTTGCTTGATTACATTATCTCTTTTTGATATACCTGCATCCCTTATCATATTCGGATCTTGTTTTGTAAACAAAATAAAGAATAAAAGAAATAAAAATAACAATGAAAACCCATATAATAATTCATTGATTTATATTTTTGCAGAATGGTTAAACACATTATCAGTTTTGTCATAAGGAAAGTACCAAGAAAACACCTTCAGCTTTTCAGTCATTTTGCACTTAGAATGATGAAGGTTTTTTATATAGGAAATAATGTAACCTGCCCGGTGTGTGATTCGAATTTTAGAGAATTTGTACCCTATGGTAGAAAACCTCCCAGAAAAAATGCCTTATGCCCTAATTGCCTTGCTTTAGAAAGACATAGATTATTATGGCTTTATCTTAAAAACGAAACTGATTTTTTTTCGGAGGAAGCAAAGCTTTTACATATCGCTCCGGAATTATGCTTCATAGATAGATTTGAAAAAATTGAATCCCTTGAATATATCACAGGAGATCTCGAGTCACCTCTCGCTAAGGTAAAAATGGATATCAATGAAATTCCATTTGAGGAGAATTCTTTTGACATGGTTTTTTGCAATCATGTAATGGAACATATTCCCGATGACATTCATGCTATGAAGGAGGTTTACCGAGTCTTAAAACCCGGAGGATGGGCTATTTTACAGTCTCCACAGGATATGAACATGCAGGATACGTATGAAGATCCTGAGATTACAGATCCCAAAGATCGCGAAGAGCACTTCAAGCAGTCAGATCATTACAGAATTTATGGACTAGATTATGGTGAAAGGTTGAAAAAAGGAGGATTTGAGGTAAAAGAAATACCCTATCCGAAACAGCTTGATCAAGATCTTGTAAAAAAATATGCTCTTCCGGAAGAAGAAATTATTTATCTCTGTACTAAACCTGATTAACTATCCGCTATATGGTTTCTTTATGAATTTGATCCATTCAACAAAAAATCCATTCCCATAGGCAAATAATTGAATAAAAGAAGCAACCACTGATTTTGATGCAATACTCAGACTCTTTTCATTCTTTAAGTAGGAGTCCATAAAGATAATTAAGTAATAGGCTAAAATCATTCCCGCTCCAAAAATGAAAAGACTGGGGAAAAACCATGGAAAAACGATCAACCAAATAAGTATCCCCAGATAAAAAGCCACTGGAAATAAATGAAAAAATTTGATCTCTCCCGGATAAAACCTACCGATATTAATTCTTGCCCTTCCAAAAAAGAATAATTGCCTGTAAAATTGTCTGAAGTCCGTTCTGCGTTTGTGATAGACATAAGCATCTTCTATCAAACCAACCTTAAAACCTGCTTTAATTATTCGAATACTAAACTCAATGTCTTCACCCATTCTGGTTATCACATATCCTTTAGTTTTCTTCCAAACATCTGCTGAGATCCCCATATTAAAACTTCTGGGATGGAATGTTCCGGCATGTTGCTTGCTTCCTCTTATCCCTCCGGTTGTATATGGGGAAGTCATTGAATAAGAAATCGCCTTTTGAACATCACTAAAAGATGGGTGCGATTTGTCTGGTCCACCAAATGCATCAAGCCAATATGTGTTGAGATGGTCGTCCACAGTTTTTAAATAATGTGAAGGAATGATGCAATCAGAATCAAAAACTATAAAATAGTCTCCCGAAGCTCTTTCATATGCATAATTTCGAGTAAAGCCCTGGCCCTCATTTTCCTTGGTGAAATATTTTAGATCCAGCTTATCTGTATACCTTTCTATTATGTGATCGCATGGATCAGAAGAACCATCTTCAATAACCAGAACCTCAAAGTGAGAATATTCCTGTTTTGTTAAACTTTCTAATAATTCATCAACTTCACCTGGCCTGTTATAAACCGGGATAATCAGAGAGTAAAACCTGCTGTTATCAGACATTTTCCCTTTCTTCAAATCCTTTTTTCTCCGAAATTAAATAATCGTTTTTATACCGATCAGTTTGAGTAATCATTTCTCCTAAAAAACCAGCTAAAAAAAGCTGAACACCAATAACCAGGGCTATTAATGCTAAAAAGAATAATGGTTGTTCGGTTACTGCTCTTGCTACTTTATGAGTAAACCAAACGGTGTATAGCTTTTCAAAAATCACCCAACAAGTAATAAAAAACCCAGCCATAAACGATAAAGTACCCATTGTCCCGAAAAATGCATGGGTCGCTTTTTGTACTTCATCACAAAAGTGATAGAAAGAAGGTCTAAAAATCCATTGACAAATCTTTCTATCCCAAATTTTGTTTCACCGTACTTCCTGGCCCGGTGTTGTACCACTCGTTCACCAATCTTATTAAAGCCTTTCCATTTAGCTATTACTGGGATATACCGATGCATCTCCCCATAAACTTCAAGTGATTTAACTACTTCGTTTTTATAAGCTTTCAATCCACAATTAAAATCATGGAGCTTAATTTTGGAGATCTTTGCAGTTACCGCATTAAAAAATTTTGAAGGGATAGTTTTAGTTATGGGATCATGTCGCTTTTTCTTCCATCCTGATACAAGGTCATACCCTTCATCACGAATCATAGATACAAGACCGGGAATTTCATCGGGACTATCCTGAAGGTCAGCGTCCATGGTTATGACTACTTCACCTATAGCTGCTTTAAATCCAGTGTCTAAGGCAGCTGATTTACCATAATTCCTATTAAATTTAATTCCTTTAATGGAATCATTTTTATCAGATAATTCTTCGATGACAGCCCAGGAGTTATCACTGGAGCCATCATCGATTATAATAACTTCATATTTCAGGCTATTTTCCTCATTCACCCTGTCTATCCACTCAACGAGTTCTGGAAGGGATTCTGATTCATTATAAGCCGGAATAACCAAGGATACATCGATATCCTTTCCGTTTGTCATATATAGTCCTCCTGAGGTTTTTTCTTTTTAAATATGGCAGCAAATATAGCTCCTATTACAGCATATACTAATATCGAATAACCAAAACTTTTTAGTTGCCCGGAAAGTGTAAATTGCTCTAATGTGTTATTATATGTTTCATCAAGTTCACCTTCCATTTGGCTGGCATCACCACCAAATTTTTCAACCATGCTAATCGTAGATTCAACTGTATTTTCTGCAATCATTGCTGGAGCGTCTGGATCTATTACTGTAAATAATACAATTCCTACGATCGTATTAATGATACCTCCTACTAATAATAAAAAAAAGTTATATTTGAACGCTTCTCCAAAGCTCCAATACCCTCCTATTCCATTTCTAAAGCGGGAATTAAATATGATTAAGAGGAAAATATACAAAGCGAACAGACCAAGTCCATACCACATCGTACCGAACATAGATAAATCAACAACATAGATTATAACTGTCAATAATGTAAAAATAAGTCCGATAATCACACCGTCCTTAACGCCTTCTGAAATAAATGTGTCTTTCATTTTAATTGATTTAGGTTTATAGATTGTTATTTTCTCATAAAAATTGCAATAATTGGGGTGACTAGCAATCCAAGTAGTAATTTTTTTATTCCCTCTTTAAATACTATCCCACTTATCGTTACTTCATTGATATTGGCCAGATCTGTTGCTCTCCGCTCAGATGAATATTTATCCGGGTACATCTCAGCTGTTCTATTATAAAAATCAATTGATTCCTTTTTATAATTGATTAGTGCCTCAGGTTCAATATATGCCATAAACAAATAAAGAAATGCTGAGAATCCTACTGCAGCCATAATGTATATGATCATTCCCATAGACATTCCCTGCCAGAATCTTAATTCACCACCTTGTCTGTATTTCTTAAATTCGTAAGTGGCAACTCCGATCAAAACCAAAAATGATAAACCATCAATAAAAATGGTGTTAAAGTTTATAAATGGCTTTTGATCTGTATAAAAAAGTACAGTAAATGAAATGATAGTGATCAGGATAGCAAATGCCCCGTATCTTAGTGCTAATTTTATCATCTTTTAATTTTGATCCTGAAAAATGTTGTTACCAAAAATAACAGCTTTTACCTTCCCCTTTATTTTTTCTCCAAATCTAGGATGATTTTTACTATTACTCTTATTTGTTTCATCGTTATATTCCCAAATCTCTTCCGGATCAAATAAAGTCAGATCAGCAACTTCTCCTTCCTCTATTTTGATTTCATCGAGCCCCATTAGTTTTCTGGGCTGTAGTGACATTGCTTCTATAATCTTATCCCCTTCAATCTCCTCTTTTAATTTCCATACTTCGGAAATTGCTGTTTGGAGGCCTGTAACCCCAAAGTCAGCCAGATCATATTCCAGGTCTTTTGATTCCGGATCATGAGGATGGTGATCAGTAACAATACAATCTATAATACCTTCTTTAACACCTTTTACTAAAGCCTTCCTGTCTTCCTCTGATCTCAAAGGTGGATCCACCTTGTAGTTTGAATCAAACATCATGTTTTCTTCATCAGTATAAAGTAAGTTGTGTATCGCTACATCGCAGGAGACATTAAGGCCTTGATTTTTTGCCTCAGCAATAAGATCGACGCTTTCTTTACTGGATATTGTAGAAAAATGAAGTTTCCCTCCGGCATACTTCAGTAATTCGATATCGCGTCTTACCATTAATGTTTCAGCCAAAACAGGAATTCCCTTCATCCCAAGGCGGGTACTATTAACACCCTCATGCATTTGCCCGAATTTTGACAACCATTGGTCGCATGGCCTGTTAACCAACAATGCATCAACTTTCTGAAGATATTGTAAAGACTTAACTAAAATATCCGTATTCCATACAGGTTTATCACCGTCCCCAAAAACTTTCGCCCCTGCAGTATACAGATCAAGCATTTCCGTAAGTTCCTCCCCTTCAAGATCTCTCGAGACACCAGTCATGGGGTATAACTGAACTAACGAAGAATCATTTCCTCCAAGGATGTATTTAACATCATTTTTGGTCTGAACAGGAGGTTTTGTATTTGGAATAACCAGGACGTGGGTGTAACCGCCTGCTGCAGCAGCATCCCTTCCCGAGTTTAATGTTTCCTTATGCTCTAGCCCGGGATCACATAAGTCAGCTCTGAAATCGACCAGCCCCGGAAATAGAAATTTATCTCTGGCATTGATAACTTTTGCTTCAGAAGACGCAGATATCTTATCCCCAATTTCTTTAATTTTTCCGTTACTAATTAAAATATCTATTTCTTTCCGGTGATACTTGTGGCCCGGAAAAACTAAAAATGCTGATTTTATAAGCCAATTCATGCAGGTAAATTTAAATCATTCTTATTAATATGATTTCAATAAGCAAAAATATTAAAGATCCTATTAAAAACCACTGCCAGATATCCTGACCATAATCCATTCGATCAATTGTTGCTCTGACTTTAGCCATGTCCGGATCTGTCAGAATCTCCTGATCGGGATAGAAAACTTTTAATGAATCTGAAGTTATCTGTTCAAGATTGCTTTCGTCCCCTCCCAGGTTTAATGCTAATACTCTGATAATATCTTCTCCAGAGATCACCTTATAATGACCTGGACCAATCTCGGCTTCCAGTGGAAGAAAGATCGAGACAGATTTTGCACTATATCTCACTTCCGGAATTATAACATTTTCGTCATTGGATAATTTTATAATATCATCCCTTTCAGTTTGCCAGTCAAAAGATATTCCTTCATCTGTTTCTTCAATTTTGTAATAAAGATTCTGCATTGCATTACTACTATAAAATGCTGTTTTATATAACATAGGAAGAAATAATCCGTGATTATGAATATTGGTTATTGAATCTTCAAGAGATGTGCTCAAAAAATATAATGGTTTTTGGATTTCGGCTCTTCCGAATAATGTCATTCCATTATTTAAAGTTATTACCGGTTCAGCAGGTCTCCATCTCAATTTAGGTTTTACCCATGGTACATCCAGGTTTTTAGGAATATTTTCAAAGACCCCTTCCATAAAAGGATTATCAAATGAGCGCTTTTCAACCAATACTTTTTCATTAATATTTACCTCTGTGAACCCATATTGCGATAAAAATTGCCTTACTTGTGATGACACGCCGGTGGATTCTCCTCCAATAACCAGTACAAAGCCTCCATCTGATAACCTCGAACGTATGGATGATAATAGAGAAGTAGATATTTCAGTTAATCCATTAACAATCAGTAAGTCTGAATAATTTATATTCTGATAATCAATATTTCCAAACGAATAATAATTGTAATTAAACAGCTGATTATCATCAAATAAAGCGTCAAATACGGATTTCTTATATTCAGAAATTACACTGACACTAACTGTAGATAATTTATTTAAAGACCAGAAAAACTCATTATCGAAACTGACAGGGAGATCCTCAACTACGATCCGACCCTTATTAATATCCAATAATTTGGTTTTAATGTCAAAAGTAATTGTCTCAGTTGTCTTAGCACTGAGGTTAATTTCTGTAACACCAACCTGACTACCATTTAGTTCAACTCTTACAGGAATATTCTCTTTACTTTCATCTCCATAATTCGTTATATCAACATTCATCTTAATCTCATCAGCAATGCCCGAAACAGGTTCGGTAAGATATAAACTATCAATAGAAATATTGGCAACTGGACCATATTGCAAGGGTATGAAAATAAAATTCTGATTATCAACCTCCACTTGTGTATCAAAAATTGATTCTGAAAATCAGAAATAAGATAAATATCTGATTCTCCAATCTCAGGGTCACCAAAGGAATCAACAAGCGAAGAAATTTTTTCGCTTTTCGCTGCTACCTGTATAGAAGATAAAAATTCTAATGCCGCTTCCTTTCCAAGATTATTGTACCTGTTAAACGGATGGTCGGAGGTTACAATATAAAACTCAGTGTTAGGGTCATATTTTTGAACAATCTCGTTACCAATTCCTACAGCTTTGTCAATCAAGGGAATACCATCTTCACTTTCAACTGTCATCGAAGGTGAATTATCTACAAATATTACGACACTTTCACCTTTCTTTTTATCAGTTTCTGATGGGATATATGGTCCTGCGAAACATATAACCAAAAGTAGTAAGAAAAGAATCCTTGATATGAGAATTAAAATTTTCTTCAGGTTATTTTTAGTGTCTGAATGATTTTTAACAAGCTTTAAATTTTTTAAACTACTGAATTTTAATCTTTTAGCTCTCCTGAATGAAAACAGGTGAATTATCACCGGTATTGATAAGGCAAATAAAAACCATAAGACTGCAGGATATAAAAATTGCATATATTCGATTCGCGATATTTAGCTCTATGTAATTAAATCTTACATTATAAAACCAAAGTGAAATAACACCTTTTTGCAATTTAAATTAAATGTTTACACCTTGAAATAAAAACATAGCTTTATGAAAAAGAATATTTTTTTAAGTGCTTTATTTTTGAGTTTAGTCTTTGCTTGTAACACGATTACTGAATCTGAAGAAGGCTCAGAGGATTCTGTAAAAGCAGAAGAGCCTGTAGCGATCGATCAGGACTCGATAACAGAAATTAATGAGATCGATTCGGTAGCCACTCAAATTTCTGAGGAAGCAACGGATCTTAAACAAAAATCGAGCGAAATTTTAGAAGATTTAAATAACTAATATCATGAGAAAGAAAATACTTGTATTTCTATTATTAATTACTGCCCTGTCAGTTTCTGATGGATTGGCCCAGGGGAAGTCGAATAAAAAAGGAAAAGATAAAACTGAAAAGCAGGACAAACAGGACAAAAAAGAGAAATCTAATAAAGGTAATGCTTACGGTAAAAATAAAGGAGATCTAAGCGGCAGGGAATTTGGACAACAACGTGCAGCAGAAGCGAGAGCGAAAGCCTTAAAAGAAATTGATGAGGCTGAAAGAGAAATAGAAGAAACTGAAGATAATATAAAAGAAGCTAAAGAAATTCTTGAAAGGAAAAGACGTAGCAGAGAAATTTCTGATCGTGAATACGAAGAAAAAGAAGAAGAAATTAAAACTGTCGACCAAAAAATAAGATCCTTAAAAGAAAAGCTTGAAGAAAGAAAAAAAGTTTTAAAAGAATCTTCAGACGATAGTGAAACTTCAAGTGAAAAGATCAAACAAACTGAAGAGACTATTAAAGAAATAAGAAAAACTAATAAGGACGTATTGAAAAATTAATGTTCATATAATTAAAAATTAATAGAAGGTTTGGCTATCATCTTAGGGTAGTATCTAAAAAACTGTGTAAGTGAGGTTCGGGTAGTTTAAACTCGGACCTTTTTTAATATCTATTGCATTCCACAACAATGAGTTAATTAATAATCAGTTGGTAAATAGTCATAGAACTATTTTTAATCCAGTTACTATCCCGATTAAAAGAATTAACCCTAAAGAAATAACTTTAAACCTTTCCTGGGGAATGAATTTTAACAAATATTTCCCTAAGTGAGTTCCTGCAAAGCCTATTACAAATAAAAAAGGAATATAAATCCATATTTCTTTTTTAATATATCCATTATTATAGTAGACTATCGTTCTTGTACTATCAATCATTAGATCGATCATTGTAGAGGTTGCTATGAACACGTCTTTTTTTAAATTAAATGCATTCATAGTAATGCCTCTTATCGCTCCCCCTGTACCAACTAATCCAGCAGTGAAACCTGAAATGGCACCTCCGGCAATAGAAGATTTTTTAGTAGGTTCAATTTTTAATTCCTTTTTAACTAAAAATAAAGTGGAAAGAGAGATAAGAAAGACCGCTAATAAAATTTTTAAAATCGTAGTATCCAATTTATCGGATAAAACCCCTCCAATTATAACGAATAATACAGATGGAATACCTAAGTAAATCAGTAGTTGTCTATTTAAGCCCTTTCTAAAAAGTGCGATCTTCGATAGGTTGCTCGATAAATGAAATACTGCTGTAAGACCCAACACAGTGTAAAAATCAAAGTAAAAATTTCCAATAGGCACAAAAAATACCGATGAACCAAAGCCTCCGATAGTACCAATCACTTCAGCTATAAAAGCCAGTATTAGAAATATTATGCTAAAATCCTTAAACAAACTATATCTAAAATCCCTTTGGTTATCAACAACAAGATATAAAAAGATCGAATATTTTTTACCAGACTTTCATTTTAGTTAATATATCCTGGGATTAAAAACAACATTATTCGAAATCAACTTTTGCAGGTAAATAAAACTGAGATTTTTCACATCACATGTTAAATAAAAAAGGCCTGAAATCAATTTCAGGCCTTTTGATTAGTTAAATTTTTATGTTTTTATAGTTCCTGATATTCCAATTGAAGAATTTCCCTTTTGTACTCATAGTCACCATCTATATCAGTACTACTTTCCATATCAACATCAATAAACATTTTATCACCACTAAAACTGACAGTACCAATCCTCACATCATCATCTATCCACAAATGGAGTTCATTATTTACATAATTCCATTCTCCGCCAGCCATTATATTTTCGTAATGTACCGTATCTTTTGTTATATCTCCATCAGAATATATTCGGGTATAAACATACGAAGCATCACCGGATTCTACTAAGAATTGTGGATTATACTTAAATTCAGCTATAAGACTATCATCAAAAACTTCAATAAAAGCCATGGAAGTATCATGTCTGATCTCCCCAAATACATCACGTATGTTTATCTGGGTCATTTCATAATTGAAATCTGTCAATTTCCAATCACCAACAATCTTGAATTCTGTGTCTTCAACGACTTCTGTACTCTCACATGAAATGAAAGCCATTAATACAGCAAAAAGTAAAATATATTTTTTCATGTTAAGATTATTTAATTTTAATGAACGTGTAATTGACCTTAGCATTTTCATAAAAGTCATAACCAAAAGTATTAGTGTAGAGATTTTCCTCTCCAAATAATTTCATGGTATTTCCATTTAATTCTTCAATGAATAATGCCTTTCGTTCGCTTCCAGAGCGAAAGATCAAAGAGTCACCAACATGCTCCCATTGAGATGAACTGAATATACTGATCCCCTGGATAGTATATTGATCAATGTTATCAGAATATTGCATTCCATAACTCCCTGAAGTAATTAAATCATTCGGATTTTCTTCGATATCGAAATAATATTCTAAATTAATCCCCTCTCCATTCACTACCTGGCCATTTTGAAAAACTCCCTGGTAATAAATTTCAACTGTATTTAATGAATTCATTTCCGTAACCTTCCACTGACCAACTAATGGTTCATCAGAACTCGGATAAGTTATAATTTCTTCCTGTTTACAGGATGTAATAATAACTATTGCTATTAGACTTAAAAGCGTCTTATTTATAAATTTCATTGTCTCTCTTTATAAATTAATTCCTAACCAATGTCATCTCATTAACAGAATGAACTTCTCTTGTCACTCCTTCCGAAGCACCTTTCCTGGTTTGCTCCACCTTTAAAAATAATTCAGTCTCAGTTAATTCAATAACATCATAAACGGTAACTACATCTGCATTTGACATAGTAAAACGATCATTCTCGTGTAACCATTTGCCAACCAGTTCAAATTCAATATTTTCCTGATAGCTAGTTCCAAAGTCATTAGAAGATGCCCAGCTATAAATGCCCCAACTTTCATAGGTTGCGTCTGCATTTAATTTCAAATTATAATCAAGATCATAAGCATATCCTGAGAATTCGAAATCATACAATAATTCCTCATTCTCATAAGTTGCCTGATATTCATTATAGACAATTGAGGTAACTTTCCATTCTCCTACTAAAGGGCTTTCAGATTGCGGTTGCTCTTGAACAATTATATTTTCCTCAGTACAGCTGGTAAAAATCAGCAATAGGAATAATAATCCTGTTAAAGGACTTACTCTTAAAAAATTCTTCATAGTTTGATACTCCTTAAAAAAATCAGACACGAAATAAACCTTTTATTATTCAAAAGTCAATTAACAATAAAGATTTATTATCATAAAATTTAAAAAGGAAGATTTCCGGAGAAAAAGATAATCAGTTACGGTTTTTACAATCTGATAAAGTGAAGGTTAAATCGAACTTCTATATGTTCCTTTACTTTAACTGTCCCTAAAAACTTGACCGGTGGTTTCAGTCCAAATTCCTTCATATTTATTCTTACTCTACCCGTACATTTCAACTGGCCTGCTTGAGTTTCGGTTGTATAAATGGGAACTTTTTCCTTTTGTGTTTTACCAGCTACTGTGAGGTTAATGATAAAATAACCTATTTCTTTATTACGATCAGTTTTGGAATTTAGGTTATCCTGGTCATACCAAAAAGCCTTTATAAATTCTAATTTAATATTGGGATACTTATCAGACTTCAATAATTCTCTGAAGTCATTATTCATCATATTTTTACCACAGTCAAACTTATTAACAGGGAGCTTTATTCCCCCTTTTTTAAATAATACTTCGACTTCATCACTATTTTCCATTGTGCCCTTAAACAGGGTGCCTTTATAAGTGTCCTCATCACTAAACTCACAAACAAAACTATTGACATTTGTTTCTACGAAAATTCCAAGATTACTGTCTTTGAGAAGTTTTATGTCTAAAAGAGCTGAGCTGGAATCATCAGACCCATTACTGCCCTGACTGAATCCGACAATTGAATTAAGACTAAAAACAATAACAAATAAACTTTTAATAGAAATAATCCTGTAAAATAAACTAGACAACAAATTGAATTCTGACATTTGAGAAGGCGTTTATATTAATTTAATCAATAAAAAAGACTCCACTATTTATTAGCTACTTTTTCCCATACTCTTAGGAAATTTTTACCACAGATTTTCTCTATATCAGTATTAGAATATCCTCTGGTTTTCAATGCTTCAATTATTACCGGATAATCCGATACATTTTTAACTTCTTCAGGCAAATAAGAAACACCATCAAAATCAGATCCGAACCCAACATGATCAATCCCGGCTATTTTAACTATATGATCTATATGATCCACAATATCATCCACTGAACTTTGAATAGGTAATTCTTTCTCTAATTCTTTCATTAGTTTGTTTCCTTCGTCAGAACCAACTTCAACTGACCTTTCATTAAGAATAGATAACATTTTATTGGCGTTACTTGCAGAACTGCTGTTCAGAAACATAGAACCAAAATTAACCATTATAACTCCATCATTCTCTCCTATTCTTTTTATCAGATGATCAGGAAGATTTCGTGGAAAACCAGGAGTTAACTGCCTGCACCCTGAATGCGATGCAATAACCGGATCTTTTGTAATTTCAAGGACATCTTCTACCGTTTCATCTGATACATGACTCACATCTACTAAAATGCCAAGCTGATTCATTTTTTTAACTACATTATACCCGAACTCACTTAACCCTCCATGAGGCTGTATATCATCTGTACTACTGTCGCAAATTTCATTTGATTTAAAGTGACAAAGGGTAATGTATCTTATCCCTTTATTATAAAAATGCACAAGGTTCTCTAGATCATTGTTAATCGGAGAACCATTTTCCATTCCCAGAGGCAGATAAATAATTTCATTATCAAATTTATTAACTATATCATCCGGGCCATAAATCAGTTGAAATTTGCCAGGAAATTTTTCCGAAATGCTATCTACAAGATTAATTAGTGAATTTGCAGCTTGAAATGCCTCATTACCATCAAGAGAGGGGGGTGTATAAATAGACATAAAAGCAACATTTAATCCCCCATTAATTGCTTTCGGGTAATCAAAATGACCGGTATTAAAATCCTTAGAAACATCTATTTCTTTAGACTCATTTGATATCCTATATGGTAAATCTATATGCGTGTCAATTATTAATATATCCTTGGCAAACTTATCTGCAGAAAATTCTATATCGGAAGAATTCGTTTGCTTCTCCTCAGATGATCCGGGTTTACAGGATGACACTAAAGACAAAAAGGCTATGAATAATAGTAATCTCATAATAGTTTATTAGTTAGAATTTAGAATAAAACTAAATTTCTATTAAGAAGAAAGGAAGCATTAAAAATTTATTTGAAAACAGGAAGGAATAAAAGAAGGAAGGAGAACAGAGGACAAAGAGTGAAGAACAGAGTGAGAGCGGAAGAAGGAAGGAGAACAGAGGACGAAGAGTGGAGAACAGTGTGAGAGTGAATAAAGGTAGGAGAACGGAGGGCGTAGATTGGAGAGTGGGTGTGAGAGCGAGAGTGGAGATCAGTCGTCTTGGTAGGATAGAGCAAAAAAAAGAGCCTCATCTGTTTAGACAAGGCTCCTTAATAATAAAATGGCGATGACCCATGACGATAAATGTCAGGGTCTGGTCTTTCTTTGAACTATAATAAAAAAACCCTGACTACTTTAGTTGTCAGGGTTCTAAATAATAAAATGGCGATGACCTACTCTCCCACATTTAACTGCAGTACCATCAGCGCTGAGGGGCTTAACTTCTTTGTTCGAAATGGGGAAAGGTGATCCCCCTCGCTATAGTCACCATAAACTCTTGGTCAGTTCTTTTACTGACACCAATATCTTTTGACATATCAAACACACAAGTAAACTTCAGATTTAAAATAATCATAAGTACATTAAGACTGGATCCTTAGGAGATCCCTGGAAAGTTACAGGTAATTAGTACTGCTCGGCTATGCTATCTCTAACTTTACACCTGCAGCCTATCAACGTCATCGTCTCTGACGTCCTTTAAAAGAAGCCTCATCTTGAGGGGAGTTTCGCGCTTAGATGCTTTCAGCGCTTATCTCTTCCGAACATAGCTACTCGGCACTGCAGCTGGCGCCACAACCGATACACCAGAGGTTCGTCCAACCCGGTCCTCTCGTACTAAGGTCAGGTCCTCTCAAGCTTCTAACGCCCACAGTAGATAGGGACCGAACTGTCTCACGACGTTCTGAACCCAGCTCGCGTGCCACTTTAATGGGCGAACAGCCCAACCCTTGGGACCTTCTCCAGCCCCAGGATGTGACGAGCCGACATCGAGGTGCCAAACCTCCCCGTCGATGTGAGCTCTTGGGGGAGATCAGCCTGTTATCCCCAGAGTACCTTTTATCCTTTGAGCGATGGCCCTTCCATGCGGAACCACCGGATCACTATACCCAACTTTCGTTCCTGATCGACTTGTAGGTCTCACAGTCAAGCACCCTTATGCTATTGCGCTCTACGCACGATTACCAACCGTGCTGAGGGTACCTTTGGAAGCCTCCGATACTTTTTTGGAGGCGACCACCCCAGTCAAACTACCCACCACACACTGTCCCCGTCTAACGGGTTAGATATCACGTAAACAAAGGCCGGTATTTCAACAACGGCTCCACCACGCC